>JASIBJ010000003.1 GCA_030045215.1 Streptosporangiaceae bacterium
CGACGGCCCGAATTGCGGGAGCCGTATTCGACAGCATGGCGCCGGACTCCGGCGCTCTGCGAGCCCCGACAGCATGGCGGCGGACTCCGGCGCTCTGCGAGCGGCATACGCGTCACCGCCCGGCGTCGCGGGCGATCACATCCGCGCTTGGCCTGTGGGTCCGGTCGGCCGCGATCAGGCCGAACGAGGCCATGAAAGCCGAGACTCGGCTCGTCCCTGTCGATCCCGGTCCGGTGGCATCACCCGCCAGTTCGCGTACTGGCTTGACAATATCTAATCTTTGCATTAACTATTATGACTGTGAGCAAGCAAGCGACGGCCGTGGCGGCCACCTACCCCGACGTGGCGGTGCTGTTCGCCGCCCTCGCGGATCCGGCCCGGCGCGAGGTCGTCCAGTTGCTGGGCACCGCGCCGCGGCGGGCCGGCGAGCTTGCGGCGGCAGTCGGCATGTCGTCCCCCGCGATGAGCAGGCACCTTAAGGTGCTGCTCCGAGCCGGCGTCATCACCGATGAGCGAACTTCCCGGGACGCGCGGATGCGCTACTTCAGACTCAGGCCGCGATCGCTTGCGTCGCTGCAGGCGTGGCTCGACCAGCTGCAAGCCCACTGGGACGAGCAACTCGCCTCATTCAAGCGGCACGTAGAGGAGACGAAACCATGACGACCCAGGATGCCGGTTCTCGCACTGTCTCCTCCGAGGTAACTGTCGGGGTCGACCCGCAGACCGCGTTCTCCGTTTTCACCGACGAGATTGACCTTTGGTGGGTGCGCGGGCCAATCAATTTCTACGACGGAGCCAGGGCCATCGGCATGCGGTGCGAGCCGGGTGTCGGCGGACGCCTGCTCGAGCTGTATAGCGAAGACGGCAGCGATGCCCTCGTGCTCGGGCGGATTACCGCCTGGCAGCCCGGTGAGCTGCTGGCCTGGGACAGCGGCGTTGATGACGTGACGGTCGAGGTCCGCTTCCTGCCGGCCGAGGGCGCCACCACCGTGACCGTAACCGCCACGATCCCGGCCGGCGGTCGCGACGAGGGCGGCACCGCGTGGGTCCGCGTGGTCCCCCGCTGGCTCGGCTCGTGGGTGGCCCGCCGCGACTCGGCCGGCCGCGAGCCGGCCGACACGAACCGGCTCGGGCTGGCACTCTACTACGCCAAGCCAAGCTCGGCCGCGACCTGGCTGGCGGACGCGTTCGGCTTCGGGCCGGCCGACGAGTTGGGCGGCGACGAGTACGAGCACAGCTGGATCGAGTTCAAGGTCGGCGACTGCTCGGTCATGCTGTTCCCCCTCGCCGGCGACCGCCCCGAGGGCGCGCCCGTGACCCATGTGCCCTGGGTGTTCGTCGACGACCTCGACGCTCACCTCGAGCACGCCCGCAGCCGCGGCGCGACGATCGTCTCCCCGATCCGCCAGCTCGGCTACCGCGCATACGAGGCCGCCGATCTGGAGGGCAACCGGTGGGTGTTCGCTCAGGCGCGCCCGACCATGCGGCACTGATCCCTCAGCCGGACCGTGGGCTGGCGCCGGTGGCAGCGCGCGGAGCGGCCGGCGCCCGGCGGCCGCTCCACGACTACGCCGGGCTGGCGGCCAGCCGGCGCAAGGCGCTGCGCACGATCTGCGGATCGTAGGTGCTCCAGTACGGCGGCAGCGAAGCCCGCAGAAACCCGCTGTACCGCGCCGTCGCAAGCCGCGGGTCCAGGATCGCGACCACGCCCCGGTCGTCGACCGTCCGCAGCAGCCTGCCGGTCCCCTGCGCAAGGAGCAGCGCGGCCTGGGACGCCGCCACCGCCATGAATCCGTTGCCGCCGCGGGCCGCGACCGCCCGCTGCCGGGCGGAAGCGAGCGGGTCGTCGGGCCGCGGGAACGGTATCCGGTCGATGACCACGAGCTGCAGCGACCGGCCGGGGACGTCCACGCCCTGCCACAGCGACAGCGTCCCGAACAGGCAGCTCGCCTCGTCCTCGGCGAACTTGGTGACCAGCAGCGCGGTCGAGTCATCACCCTGGCAGAGCAGCGGCACGCCGATCTGGTCGCGCAGCGCGTCCGCAGCCTGCCTAGCCGCGCGCATCGAGGAAAAGAGCCCGAGCGTCCGGCCACCCGCGGCCTCGATCAACTCGCGCAGCTCGGCCAGATAGGCATCCGGCAGGCCGTCCCGGCCGGGCTGCGGCAGGTGCCGCGCTACGTACAGAATCGCGCTGCGGCGGTGATCGAATGGCGAACCCACATCGAGACCGGTCCAGTCGAGCCCGTTAGCCTCCGCCGCGCAGCCCTCACCTGATGGCCCAGGCCCCGAAGCGGACGACCCGGACTCGCGCTCCGTGCCCGGCTCGCCTGGCTGCGGCAGGCCCCACTGCCTGGCCAGCGGCTCGAACGAACCGCCAAGGGTCAGGGTCGCCGAGGTCAGCACCACGGTGCGAGGCCGGAACAGTCGTTCCGCGAGCAGCCCGGCGACCTCGAGCGGCGCGACCCGCAGCGTATCGGGACGCGAGGAGTCGTCGGTGAAAGGGCGCTCCAGCCATACGACCTCCGGCCGCGCCGCGATGTCGGTGCCGAACGAGGCGACCAGCCGCGCGGCGTTCTCGGCCACCTCCTCCAGGGCCACGGTCGCTACCCTGGCCACCGCCAGGCGGTCGCCATCCTCCTCACCGCCGGTGTGGCTGCGCAGGTCCGCCGCGCAGGCGACGGCGCCGTCTCTCACGATGGTCAGCGCCGTCTCCAGCTGGTCCGGCAGGACGTCCATCCGGCCGGGCTCGCAGTCGCCAAGCGCGAGCTCGAGGCCCTGCGCCGCGGCCCGCAGCCGGCCGGCTAGGTCTTCGGGGACGAGTCGGCCGCAGCGGCGGGCCGCGGTCTCGACCGCGGCGGCGGTCAGCTCGCCCGCTGCGACGCTCGTGACGCGATCTACCAGGTCGTGAGCCTCGTCGATCACGACCACGTCGTGCTCGGGCAGCATGATGAAGCTCTCCATCGCGTCGATCGCGAGCAGCGCGTGATTGGTCACCACGATGTCGGCCTCACCCGCCGCGTCGCGCGCCAACTCGGCGAAACACCGCGACCCGAACGGGCACTTCTGCGCGCCGATGCATTCCCTGGCACTCACCGAGACCTGCCGCCAGGCCCGGTCGTCGACGCCCGGCACGAGTTCGTCGCGGTCGCCGGTCTCGGTCGTCGCGGCCCACTCATGCAGGCGGGCGACCTGGCGTCCGGTCGCGGACACCGACCTCGGGTCGAAGAGCGCATCCTCCGGTTCGTCGGCCGCGGTTCCGTGCACCTTGTTCAGACACAGGTAGTTGCGGCGGCCCTTGAGGATCGCGAACACCGGCTCCCGGCCGAGCAGCCCGGACAGCGCCGCCGACAGCCGGGGCAGATCACGCTCGATGAGCTGGCGCTGCAGCGCGATCGTCGCGGTCGACACGACCACGGTTCCGCCTTGTCCGCTGGTCACGCCGCCCAGGGCATGGCGCAGCGCGGGAACCAGATAGGCGAGGGACTTCCCCGTTCCGGTCCCGGCTTGGACGGCCAGATGCCGCCGGGACTCCATCGCGTCACGAACGGCCCTGGCCATGGCCACCTGGCCCGGGCGCTGCGTCCCGGCGATGCCCGTCACGGCCGCCGCGAGCAGCACATCGACGTCAGGCAGCTCCGATGACACGCATGAAACGCTATCGCCTGCCGGGCGGCCCGCGGGCAGCCCGGCAACGCGGCCTGTGGATAGCGAGCCGGTGGCTAACTGGTCACGTCGGCTGAGGTGAGCCGCGCCCACGCGATCGCGCCGAAGATCACGATGTACAGGGCGGACGACAGCAGCCCGTGCTGAATGCCGGATGTGTCGATCGGCGCCCGGAACAGTCCGCCCCAGGCCAGCCAGAAGTGCGAGGGCAGGATCGGATGGATGCCGGACAGCTGCGGGACCTGGTCGGCGATCTCGCTGCCGATCACGACGACGAGAATCCCGGCGATCGCGCCCACCGGGTGCTGGGTAAACGTCGAGGCGGCCAGCCCGATCGCGCCCACCGCGGCCATCGCCACCGCGGCATAGATCGCGACCACGAGCACGCGGAGCACGCCGTTCGCCAGCGGCACGGTCGTGCCCGACAGCAGCGTGACGGGCCCGGTGTGGAACAAGATCAGCCCCATGATCAGCGACACGCACGCTACTAGCAGGCACGACGCGAAACTGAACACGACGATCGCCGCGTACTTGACCGCGAGCAGCCGGGTGCGGCCCGCGGGCACCGTCAGCAGGCCGCGCAGCGTGCCCATGTTCGCCTCACCGGCGATCGAGTCGCCGGCAACCACAGCGATCACGAGCGGCAGGACGAGCACCAGCATGAGCGACAGCACCACGAGCGTCAGGAACACGCCGTTCCCGGCGAGCTGGTTCAGGAACGCCGGGCCGCCGGGGCCGGCACTGCTGTTCGCGTTGATCGTCAGCCGCAACACGATGCCGAGGAACACCGGGATGACCACGAGCACCCCGAGCAAGGCCAGGTTGCGCGGGCGCCCGAATACTAGCCGCAGCTCGGACCGGAAAAGCCTCAACCATGCGGGAACGGGGTGTGTCCCTGGCATCGCCGACTCGCCCGGCTCGCGGACTTCCGTGGCCGGCCTACTGCTCAACATCGAAACCCTCGCCGGTCAGCTCGACGAACTCGTCTTCCAGGCTGCGCTTGGGCGTGTCCAGGCCCGCCACCGGCACGCCGCCGTACACCAGGCGCTCGCAGATGAACTCCGGCTGCAACGTGCCCAGGTCGGCGGTCACCTCCTGGCCGTCCTGGCGGATCTCGGCCAGACCGAGATCGTTCAGCACCTTGGCGGCCAGCTCCGGCTGTGACGTGCGGACCAAGACCCGGCTGGTACCGCCGCCGCGCAGCTGGCTCAGCGGCCCGGAGAACACCAGCCGGCCTGAGCGCATGACGCCGACATGCGTGCAGATCTGCTCCACCTCGGCCAGCAGGTGCGACGACACGAAGACGGTCGCGCCGTCGGCGGCGATGTGCCGGATCAGCGATCGCACTTCCCTGGTCCCCTGCGGATCAAGCCCGTTGGTCGGCTCGTCCAGGATGACCAGCTCGCGGGGGCGGAGCAGGCTGGTGGCGATGGCCAGCCGCTGCTTCATGCCGAGCGAGTAGGCCTTGTACTTCTTGTCCGCCGCGGCCAGCAGGCCGACCCGGTGCAGGGCCTGCTCAATCCTGGCCGGCGCCGTCGCTGGGCTGGCGGTCCGGTCGGCCGCATCCAGACGGGCCAGGTTGCCGCGCCCGGACAGGTGCGGGTAGAACGCGGGTCCCTCCACCAGCGAGCCCACGCGCGCCAGTGCCTCGGTCTGCCCCTCCGGCATCGGGAAGCCCAGCAACTGATGGCGGCCGGCCGTGGGCTGGATCAGTCCGAGCAGCAGCCTGATCGTCGTTGTCTTGCCTGAGCCGTTGGGGCCGAGGAAGCCATAGACCGACCCGGCCGGCACTTGCAGGTCTAGCGTGTCGACGGCGAGCTGTCCGTTCCTGAACCGCTTGCTCAGCCCGCGGGTGACCAGCGCGTAACTCGGGTCAAAGACCTGCACGGCGTCGTCGGCGCGGCCGCTGTTGTCGGCACGGCCGCCGTGGCCGCCGTCGTCGCCACGGCCGGCCGCGCGACCGAAGCTGACCTCGTCCTCTGGTGATTGCACGGTAAGGGAACCTAGCTTGCGAGCCGACGGCTCACTTGGCCAGGCCCGCGTCCGCGTACAGGACCGAGGGCGTGACGGCGCCGGCCAGGATCTGGCCCTTGGAGGTTACCAGCACCGAGAGCAGCGCCGACTGAAGCAACCGTCCGCTCCCCCACGTTCCGTGGACCGGCGTGCTGGCCTCGAGCAGGGCCCGCAGCACGGCCAGATCCGGGCCGACCGGGATCGGCGCGGTGAAGCTGCCCGACGCCGGCGCGGCCTGCGAGCTTGACCCGAAGAAGCTGCCGCCGACCGCTGATGCCTGACCTCGGGGCCCGCTGGTCAGTAGCTGCTGCACGGCCGCGGCCACCTCCGGGTTCGCCGGCGTTACCAGGACCGAGGTCCAGTCCTTGCCGAGCACCCTCGGCGAGCCGGATCCTGCCGCGGGCGGCCTGGTAAGGCTGATCCGGATGGCCCCGGCCGCACGGGTCTTGATCTTGACCTGCGGGATGTTGACGAAGCCGCCGCCGTTGACCGGGCTGGCCTGAATCCCGGCTGTGAAATCCTGCTCGAACGACTTGATCGCGGCCGCCCGCTGCGCCTTGGACATGGTCTTCGGCAGGTGCGCGGCGAACGAGGCCTCGATCTGCTTCAGTTCCGCCTTCGGGAGGGGAGGCGGTGATGTGAAGTCAGGCCCTCCCGGGTTGAGCTCCTGCGGGCCGAGGACGCAGACGGCCTTCTTCTTGCTGCACGAGAGGTGGGTCGCGGGCGGGCTGACGCCGACCGACGACCCGATCCCGGAGAGTCCGGCCGACCCGAGCGCACCGAGACCGAGCGCACCGAGACCGAGCCTGCGCAGCCCGAGGTTTCCCTGCAGAGCGGCGGGCGAGTTCGGGAGGGTCACTGTCTTGACCTGGGCGCCCGGCGGCGGCGTGAACGAGAAGTTCGACATCGCCGGCGGCCCGAAGGTGAGCGAGGTGTAGCCGACCTCGAAGGCAGGGCTGGACGAGTCACGCGCGATGACCTCGACGCGCAGCGGAATGTGCCGCGCCGCGTCGATCGCGATCAGGATCTGGCTGACCAGCGAGCCCGAGGCCTTCGGGCTGATCGAGATCTGGTAGGCGGCCCGGCCCGCGACGGTGACGTTCGGGCCGAGGCGGACGTTCGTCGACGATCCGATCTGCGCGAGCGCCTGCTTAGCCGCCGCGAGGGGCGACTCCCTCATGCCGGTGATGCCACCCGGAATGGCGGAAATCCTCTCGCCCGCCGGCCCCTGGTTCCCCACAGCAGAGTGCGGAAGGAGGATATGCGTCGCCGTCTGGGTCTTGCTGTTCCAGAGCCAGAGCTGGTTGTCGTCGAGGCGCAGATCGCTCTCGCCCATCTGCACGTCCTCGGCGATCCGGAGGTGGCTGGGGTTGAGGTACCAGATGCTGACTGTTGTGGTGCCGGCCAGCGTGTTCAGCGTCCCGAGTTGACCGCCCTGGCTGGTGATCGCGCCGATCTGCGGTAGCGCCGGCAGGCCAAGGTTCGCAGTCTCCTGGATCGTCGCCGTTACCGGACCCTGCGGCTTAGCCGAGGCTTGCTGAACGTCCGCCAGCAGCTGGGCGATGCTCTGCGGCGGCAGTGAAGGCTGCGCGGCGCTGGCGACCGCGGTCGCGCCGATGATGATCCCGACCGCTGCCACGGCCCCCGCTGGTACTGCCCACCGCGTTCTAGCGCTCACCTTGCGCACTTGTGTCACCCACCATTCGCCCCGGTTGCTTCCACAATAGTGGTTCGCGGGTAACAGCGGCCTAACATGACGTGCCGCGCCCGGCGGCCAGTTCACGGAGCGGCCCCTGTGACGTCAGCTAGCACGAGGCCAGCCACGCCAGGCAAGGTGGAACCCCGGCTAGCGGCGGAATGTCACTGCCCGGTGCCGACTGTGCCGTCGAGGGGATCTCCGGCGTACTCATGCACGGAGTCGAGGTTGTCGTGCGCAGGGTACTTGTGCGCGGCCGGCCCCTCGGCGAACGCCGTCAGCACATTGGCCGTGACCCGCTTGGTGAAGCGCTGCGTCGCGTTGCTTATCCCCCAGCCGTAGGTCGGCGAGCCGAATGCCTCGACCCACCGCATCGTGCCGGCGTTGAACACCCCCGCGCCGGCCTTGTGCGTGTAGTAGGCGGAGTCCGCGTAGCTGTTCACGCCGTTGCAGGTGATC
>JASIBJ010000464.1 GCA_030045215.1 Streptosporangiaceae bacterium
ATGACGCCCTGCTCGGCCAGCGGCTTGCCCCAGGCGACCCGGTCGGTGACGCGCCGGCACATCAGTTCAAGCGCGCGCTCGGCCGCGCCGATCTGGCGCATGCAGTGGTGGATCCGGCCGGGGCCGAGGCGCGCCTGCGCGATCGCGAAGCCCTCGCCCTCCCCGGCGATCACGTTCTCGGCCGGGACCCTGACGTCGCTGAACTCGATCTCGGCATGCCCACCGTGGGTGCCGTCGGTGTAGCCGAACACGTGCACGCCGCGCTGGACGTTAACGCCGGGCGTGTCCCTGGGCACGAGGATCTGCGTCTGCTGCCGGTGCCGGTCGGCGTCGAGGTTGCTCTTGCCCATCACGATCAGGATCTTGCAGCGCGGGTCCATCGCGCCCGACGACCACCACTTGCGCCCGTTGATCACGTACACATCGCCATCGCGGACGATGCTGGTGGAGATGTTAGTCGCGTCTGAGGAGGCCACGTCCGGCTCGGTCATGCAGAAGGCGGACTTGATCTCGCCGTCCAGCAGCGGTCTGAGCCAGCGGTCCTGCTGCTCCTTGGTGCCGAACTCGGCCAGCACCTCCATGTTGCCGGTGTCGGGAGCGGCGCAGTTAAGCGCCTCGGGGATGATGCCCGAATGCCCGCTCAGCTCGGCCAGCGGCGCGTACTGAAGGTTGCTCAGGCCCGCGCCCTCGGGGTGGTGGGCCAGGAAGAGATTCCACAGCCCCTGCCGCCTGGCCTCGGCCTTCAGGTCCTCCATGATCGCCGGGCGCTCCCAGCCCCGACCCTGCTCCGCGAGCTCGGCCGCCTGCTCCTCGAAGACCTTCTCGGCCGGGAAGATGTACTCGTCGATGTACGCCAGGAGCTGACCGCGGAGTTCCTCGGTGCGAGCGTCGTATGCGAAATCCATCTGCTGCCTCCTGCGGCCCTGGCTGGGTCCGGACAAGACTACCTACCGGTCGGTACGTCCCCACGCTACGGTCAAGCAATGGCACTGGTCGAGACTGTACGTGGCCCGGTCGACGTCGACTCACTTGGCACAACGCTCATGCACGAGCACGTGTTCGTGCTGAACGAGGAGGTCAGGGGGAACTACCCGGGCGACTGGGACGAGACCGACCGGGTCGATGACGCGATCGCCAAGCTGAACGCGCTGTACGACCAGGGCTGCCAGACGATCGCTGATCCGACGGTGCTCGGGCTTGGCCGCGACATCCACCGGATCCGCCGGGTGGCCGACGGGGTTCCGCTGAACATCGTGGTCGCGACCGGCCTGTATACCTACAACGAGTTGCCGTTCTACTTCAGGTACCGCCTGCCGCGCGCCGGTGGCCTCGACCCGATGGCGGAGATGTTCATCGGCGACATCACGTCCGGGATCGCCGACACCACCGTCAAGGCGGCGTTCCTGAAGTGCGCGATCGACGACCAGGGCCTGACGCCCGGCGTGGAGCGGGCCATGCGGGCGGTCTGCCGGGCGCACAAGGAAACCGGGGCCCCGATTACCGTGCACACCCACCCCGCGTCGCTTACCGGACGGCAGGTGCTGCGGGTCCTGCGGGAGGAGGGCGCCGATCTGAGCCGCGTGGTGCTCGGCCACAGTGGCGACAGCACTGACCTGGACTACCTGAGCGAGATGGCCGACGCCGGCTGCATTCTCGGCATGGACCGGTTCGGGATCGACATCATCACGCCGTTCGAGCAGCGGGTGCAGACGGTGGCCGCGCTGTGCGAGCGCGGTTACGCGGGCAGCATGGTGCTGTCCCACGACGCGTCCTGCTACATCGACTGGTTCCCGCCTCAGGCGATCGGAGTGTTCGCGCCGAGGTGGCACTACCAGCACATGTTCGATGACGTGCTGCCCGCGCTACGCGAACGCGGCGTCACCGAGGAGCAGATCGAGGCGATGCTGGTCACCAACCCGCGCCGTTACTTCTCCGGGTGACGGTCTCTGGCGCCACCGGTTCGGCGGGCCGTGCATGGGCGAGTGCCTGGGGCCTCCCCCCAAAGGCCCCAGGCCCGCCCGTCACATTGGCCTGTGAACTCGCTGGTCAGACGATCTGGCGCCGCGGGTACACCAGTGCCCAGATGATGAAGGCGTTGATGGCGATGAGCACGATCGACCAGACCGGATAGTAGGGAATCGTCAGGAAGGCCGCGACGGCGGCCAGCACCGCAAGCACCACGCCCAGGATGCGAGCCCACACCATGCCGAGGATCACGCAGAAGCCGGCGAAGAAGATGAGTCCGCCCAGGATCAGTTCTGCGTAGCCCCAATTCGCCGTGGTCCAGACGTAGTAGTAGTTGGCGTGGTAGGTGAAGAACCCGCCCCTGATGACCATGGCCAGCCCGTAAAGGAAGCCGGTCGCTCCGGAGATGATCATCAGCGCGCCGGCCAGGACGGTGCCGACGAGCGCGCCCGTGCCGTCCGCTCTGCGCTGGCCCTCGTACCGGCCCTCGCGCGTCTCCGTGGCCGTACTCGGCCCCTCCGCGTAGGCGCCCGACGGCTGGTAGCCGCCCGGTTGCTGGTACCCGCCCGACTGCTGGTACCCGCCCGACTGCTCCTGGCCGCTCCCAGCAGCCGGCCGTCCTCGCGCACTGCTCATGCCGCTACCCCCCTCAGGTCGGCCGCTATGCCGAGAGTGTCAAGATCTGTACCCGACCTCCGGCAATGCAGCCCTGACCGCGCCGCAGATGGTGCCCTCACTGTCAACCTAAGGACAGCGAGTTCCCTCGGGCATCATCCGGCAAGGGTGAACTGAGTCAGGACCGTGCGACCGGTTCACCGGCCGGCACCATCGCAAACCTCGCCAACCGGGCGGTACTGAGCCGCCTGCTAGCGCCGCAAACGACACTAGAGCGCGCACTACTGTCGCTCTTGCGACAGCATTCCGCCCTCCACTGTCCTTTAAGCGAGCAATACGCAGGCAAATTGCCACAGCGAGCGATCTTTGGTGCCGTTCGGTCCACCGAACAGGCTTGAATTCAGATACTCAGTGCTTTTTCCGGCAGTGCGGCGCGCCGACCAGCGACCAATTTGCGAGCTTGACGACATCTTCCCGGCCTGCGAGCCTGAGGACATCGGGCGGGGCCTAGGTGGTGGCGATGAATCATTCAATTACGCGGTGCCTGCTCGGCGCCGGCGTCCTGGCTACTGTCGGCGCAGTCCTATTCGGCCAGACTCCGGTAGCAACCGGCGCTCAGGCGGCGCCGACGGCTAATGCCGCCGCGGCTGCCCAGCCGCCGTATGTCCCGCCCAGTAAGCCGTTGTACTTCGGTGAGAAAGGCGCCGCGGTGAAGAGCGTGCAGCGGCGGCTCGCCCAGCTGCACTACTACCCGGGACCGATCGATGGCATCTACGGTGACGACACGCTGGAGGCCGCCTGGGCGTTCCGCGAGGTCCAAGGGCTGCGGGTGACGGTCAACAACGAAGCCGAGCCGATCGACAAGGCTTTCCTGAAGGCGCTGGTGCACCCGAGGCAGCCGTACAAGCTGGTGCCCAAGGGCGGTGCGGACCGGATCGAGATCAACCAGAACATCGAAGTGCTGGTCCTGTACCGGAACAACGAGCCGTACCTGATCGCCCACGTCTCGACCGGGGGCCTGTATTACTACCCGTGCCCGGGAGACCCGTCCGCCACCTGCGGCCCGGCCGTCACTCCGGACGGGAACTACCACGCGTTGTGGTTCGATCCTGGCTGGGTAACAGTCCCGCTCGGCGAGATGTACAACCCGGTCTTCTTCATCGGCTCGGCGTATGCAATCCACGGCGACATTCCCGTGCCGTGGTATCCCGTGTCGCACGGCTGCGTCCGGCTCTGGATGGACATTGCCACCTGGTTCCACACGAAGGTGAATGTGGGCGGCGCGCACCCGACGCCCATCTACATCCGCGGCACCGCGCGGCCGTACCCGGAGTCCAACTAGCGGAGCTGGGAGTTCCCGCGGAAGTCAGCCGGCCGGGGTGATCCGCGATACATCCGCCCGGTGGGTCATCGGCCGAGGCGCCAGCCGTGCGGCGTGGCCGAGTGATCAACGGGCGCGCAGCTCCAGCGCCTCTGCGGCTGCGGTCAGCGCAGCCAGGTGGCCGTCGACCGAGCCCAGCCCGGCGCGCATCGTGTTGACGGACACGTGTGATGCGCCCGCGGCGCGCCACCGGCCGACGTGGCCAACCAGCTTCTCCGCACCACCTTCGCCCCAGCTGACCCGGCCTTCCATGCCGATCTGCGCGGGATCACGCCCAGCCGCAGCAGCTGCCTGCTCAATCAGCGCCCTCGCCTCGTCCAGCCGGTGACCAGGCGGAACCTGCGGGAACCAGCCGTCCGCGAGCTGTCCAGCCCGGACGTAGGCGCGCTCCGACTGGGCGCCGAACCATACCGGGATCGGCTGCTGCACCGGCAACGGGCAGAGCCCGGCGCCGGTCACGGTCTCGTAGCGGCCCGCGAAGGTCACAGACTCCTCAGTCCAGAGCCGCCGCAGCAGCGTGACCTGCTCGGCTATCCGGTGGCCCCGGTCCCTGAACGACTTGCCGAGTGCCTCATACTCCACGGCGTTCCAGCCCAGCCCGACACCAAGCCGGAACCTGCCGCCCGTCAGCAGGTCGACCTCCGCGGCCTGCTTGGCGACGAGGGCGGTCTGCCGCTGCGGCAGGATGATGATCCCGGTGACCAGCTCGAGGGATGTGAGCGCGGCCAGGTAGCCGAACAGAACCATTGGCTCGTGAAACGTCGTGCGCAGGTCGTACGGCCCGCTCCAGCCCTCGTACACGGCGGGGTCGGCACCGAGCACGTGATCGTAGGCGAGCACATGGGAGTAGCCGAGTTCCTCGACCCGCTGGGCGTACGCGCGGACCGCGCCCGCGTCTGCGCCGATCTCGGTCTGCGGGAAGACGACGCCGATGTTCACGAGTCACTGTTCTACCCGGCCGCGCATGGCCCGACAAGCGCGGAGGGTTGAATGGGCTCATGAGAATCGCTGTCATCGGAACGGGACACATCGGAGGCACGCTCGGCGGCAAGTGGCAGGCGGCCGGCCATGACGTGGTGTACGGAGGCCGGTCCGCCGGCGCTGACGGCCCTGGCGGCGCACC
>JASIBJ010000465.1 GCA_030045215.1 Streptosporangiaceae bacterium
GCGAGCATGGCCACCGGCGCGAGGACCCCCGCCCCGGACAGCTGCCCGTCGCCTGGGCCGCCGAGCCGGCCGGCCAGCTCGAGCACGATCCGCTGCGCCCCCTTGCGGCCGATTCCCGGCACCGAGGTGAGCATGGCCAGGTCTTCGGCGGCCAGGGCCCGGCGCAGTGCGTCCGGTGTGAGCACGGCCAGCATCGCCAGGGCCAGCCGCGGCCCGACGCCGCTAGCCGTCTGCAGCAGCTCGAACGTGTTCCGCTCGTCGTCGCTGGCGAACCCGTAGAGCGTCAGGGAGTCCTCCCTGACCACGAGCGACGTCGCCACCCTGGCCCGCTCGCCCTGGCGCAGCCCGGCCAGGGTGCCCGGCGTGCACTGCACCTGGATCCCGACCCCGCCGACGTCGATTACCGCGCAGTCGGGTGCCACCGCGGCGACGGTTCCGGTCAGGTGAGCAATCATCGCGCGCCTCCGGCGGCTAGCTGGGCGGCGGCGGCGAGCCGCTGCTGGGCTTCGCCGCGCCACAGGTGGCAGATGGCCAGGGCCAGCGCGTCCGCGCAGTCGGCGGGCCGCGGGGGATCGGTCAGCTGCAGCAGCCTGCTGACCATCTCGGTGACTTGGGCCTTGCCGGCCCGGCCGTTGCCCGTCACCGCGGCCTTGACTTCGCTCGGGGTGTGCAGCGCCACCGGCACGCCGCGCCGGGCTGCGCAGATGATGGCGATCGCTCCCGCCTGGGCGGTGCCCATCACCGTGCGCACGTTGTGCTGGCTGAAGACCCGCTCCACGGCCACCGCGTCGGGCCGGTGGGCTGCCACCCAGCGTTCCAGTTCGGTCTCCAGCGCGAGCAGCCGCGCGCCGATGTCGTCGCTGGCAGGCGTCTTGATCACGTCGGTGCCGAGCAGCCGCAGCGGCCGGCCAGGCGCTCCCTCGATGACGCCGACACCGCACCGGGTAAGGCCAGGATCCACGCCGAGCACGCGCATCCTGTCACCGTCCCGCTGTTCCGCCGCCCCGCCACTGCGAACACCTGTTCGGCTTGCACGTTACCGGGTCCGGGCCCGCCGTCGGCGCCGGCGCGCTGAGCGCGGGCCGGGAATTGGCCGCGGACGGGCCCGGCGCTCGCAAGCCCGCCTCGTACCTGGCCGTCGTCGAACATGAACGCCAGGCCGCCTGACGGCGGGAATCAAGGGCGGGAATCAGAAGTCGTCGAACATGAACGCCAGGCCACCTGATGGCGGGGTTCAACGGCGGGGATCAGAAGTAGTCGAACATGAACGCCGGGCCGCCGAAGGCGCAGTCCAGCGCCTCATCGGCGCTCGTGTCCCCGGCGGCCAGGCCCGCCCGCCGCAGCGTCGCGAGCGGTACTCCGGCAAACAACGCGGCGAACCCGCGGGCGCCGAGCCGGAGCACCCGATCGCGGGCTTCGCCCCCGGTCGGCGCGAGCTTCCCTGCGCCCCCGCTGACCTGGAGCGTCCAGAGCCCTGAATTGGAAGGAATGTCCTGGTCGCGCACGTCCACCGCGACTTCGAGCGCGGCCGCCGAGGGAAATCCTCTGGCCGCGATCGCCTGCGGGGGATCGAGGAGGCGCAGCATCCACGTCTCGGCGCGGCTGGTGACCGCGACTGGCTCCGTCAGCAGCCACCCGATCGGGTCGTCGGGTGCCAGGCACGCCCGCACTCGTTCGGCCATCGTGGCGTGCGAGCCCAGGATCTGCCAGAAGGCCCTGGCCGTAGCGGCCGACGCCGCGACCAGGTAGTCGACCTCGATCTCTTCGTGACCGCGGGTCCAGCGGTAACTGAGGAATCCGTCCTCGGCCAGGTAGGCGAACTGGTCGGGGTCGCCGAGCCAGCGCACGAGCTCGGCCGGCTCGCGCGTGGTCGGACCGTTGTCGCGCAGCGCCTGGTGTGCGCGCCCGAGCGCAGCGACCACCGCATGCGCGTCCGCGGCGCCCGCCCGGCGCACGGCCAAGGGCTCGGCCGGATCGGCCCGATGGACCAGATGCGGGTCAGCCTTGGTGAGCGCGGTCAGGACGTGCGCCGGGATCACGGCCTCGTACAGGCCGCCCGCGTTCTCCCAGCCGAGCGAGCGATACAGCGGCAGCGTGCTCGGGTAGAGGGTCGAGATCCAGTAACCGGCCGCGGTCAGCTCGGCCAGGAGACTGGTCATCAGCGCCCGCCCGATCCCCCGGCCGCGTTCCTCGGGGGCTACCTTCACCCCGGCTACCCCGGCCATCGGCATCGACCGGCCGTGCCACCACTGCCGCATCGCGTAATAGCGCGCGCTCGCCACCGGCCGCCTGCCATCGAACACGCCAAACATCTGGCCGGCGTCGATCACGGCCTCGATGCGGGCGACCCAGGTGTTCTCATCCGCCGCGGTGATCGGCCCGAAGGCGCGGCGGCGCAGGTCGAGTTCCGCCTCGACGTCGTCATCAGGCCCGAAAGGGCGTATCTCCAGGCGGCTATCCATCGCTGAGTGCGGCGCGTACGGGGCGGCTCGGGCAGGTCACCCGAGCTTCTCCATGATCTCGTCAGAGACCGAGTAGTTGGCGTACACGTCCTGCACGTCGTCGGAGTCCTCGATGGCCTCGATCAGCCGGAACACCTTCTTGGCGTTCTCCTCGTCCAGCGGGACCTCGACCGACGGCAGGAAGGCCGCCTCGGCCGACTCGTACTCGATGCCCGCCTCCTGCAGGGCACTGCGCACGGTGACCAGGTCGGTTGCCTCGCTGACTACCTCGAAGGACTCGCCGAGGTCGTTGACCTCCTCCGCGCCGGCGTCCAGCACGGCCGCCAGCACGTCGTCCTCGGTGACCCCGCCGGCCTTGGGAACGATCACGACCCCCTTGCGGCTGAACAGGTAGGAGACCGACCCCGCGTCGGCCATCGAGCCGCCGTTACGGGTCAGCGCGGTCCGAACTTCGGACGCGGCCCGGTTCCGGTTGTCGGTCAGGCACTCCACCAGCACGGCGACCCCGCCGGGCGCGTAGCCCTCGTAGGTGACGGTCTCGTAGCTGGCACCGCCTGCCTCCAGCCCGGCGCCGCGGCGCACGGCCCGGTCGATGTTGTCGTTGGGCACCGAGTTGCGCTTGGCCTTCTGGATGGCGTCATACAGCGTGGGGTTCCCGCCGGGATCGGCGCCGCCGCTACGGGCGGCCACCTCGACGTTCTTGATGAGCTTGGCGAACAGCTTGCCGCGCCTCGCGTCGACCGCGGCCTTCTTGTGCTTCGTGGTTGCCCACTTGGAGTGGCCGCTCATGCCCCATCCCTCACCATCTCGACGAACAGCTCGTGGATGCGCCAGTCCCGGGTGAGTTCGGGGTGAAACGAAGTGGCCAGCGCCCGGCCCTGGCGAACGGCGACGATCCTACCCGCGCCGGGCTCGGTGGCGAGTATCTCGACGCTCGGGCCCACGTCCTCAACCCACGGCGCGCGGATGAAGACGGCACGAAACGGGCCGCCCTCGAGCCCGGCGATCTCCAGGTCGCGCTCGAACGAATCGACCTGCCGGCCGAACGCGTTGCGGCGCACGGTCATGTCGATGCCGCCGAGCGTGTGCTGTCCCGAGGCCGGGTCGGGCAGCCGGTCGGCGAGCATGATCATGCCCGCGCAGGACCCGAACACCGGCATGCCGCCGCCGATCCGCTTCCGCAGCGGCTCGGCCAGCTCGAAGATGTCGATCAGCTTCCAGATCGTGGTGGACTCGCCGCCGGGAATCACGAGCCCTTCGACCCGGTCGAGCTCCTCCGGCCGCCGCACGGGCAACGGCGCGGCGCCCGCCGCCGTCAGCGCACGCAGGTGCTCGGCCACGTCGCCCTGCAGCGCCAGCACGCCTACCGGCGGCCGACCAGACTCCAGCGAGTTATGGCGCTCCATCACCACCCGCGGCCGGCGTAGCGCTGCTCGGGCGCCAGCTCGTCCAGGTTGATGCCGACCATCGGCTCGCCCAGGCCGCGGGAGACCTTCGCGATGACATCCGGGTCGTCGTAGAACGTAGTCGCCTTGACGATCGCGGCCGCCCGCGCCGCCGGGTTGCCCGACTTGAAGATCCCCGATCCCACGAACACGCCGTCCGCGCCGAGCTGCATCATCATGGCCGCGTCGGCCGGGGTGGCGATCCCGCCGGCGGTGAACAGGACGACCGGCAGCGTGCCCGCCGCAGCAACCTCGGCCACCAGCTCGTAGGGCGCCTGAAGGTCCTTGGCCGCGGTGAACAGCTCGTCGGCCGACATGCCCGCGAGCCTGCGGATGTCGCCCCGGATCGAGCGCATGTGCCGGGTCGCCTCGACCACGTTCCCCGTGCCTGCCTCGCCCTTGGACCTGATCATGGCGGCGCCCTCGGTGATCCGCCGCAGCGCCTCGCCCAGGTTGGTCGCGCCGCACACGAACGGGACGGTGAAGTCCCACTTGTCCACGTGGTGGGCCTCGTCGGCGGGCGTGAGCACCTCGGACTCGTCGATGTAGTCGACGCCGATCGCCTGCAGCACCTGGGCCTCAGCGAAGTGCCCGATGCGGCACTTGGCCATGACCGGAATGGACACCGCGGCGATGATCCCGTCGATCATGTCGGGGTCGCTCATCCTGGCCACGCCGCCCTGGGCCCGGATGTCGGCCGGCACCCGCTCCAGCGCCATCACCGCGACGGCCCCCGCATCCTCGGCAATCTTCGCCTGGTCGGGCGTGACCACGTCCATGATCACGCCGCCCTTGAGCATGTCGGCCATGCCGCGCTTGACCCGGCTCGTGCCCTTCTGAGCGGGCTGTCCGCCGCGCGCTCCCCCGGCCACCGGCCCGCTGGCGCTCTGAGTGCTCTCCCGCGAATTCTCGACAGACACGACCCAAACCTCATCTGCTAGCTGATTACTGACGACGCAACTATCGTAGGTGACCGGTAAGCTCGGGCCCTAAGCCCAGGTGAACAATGGTGCTACTGCTTGACCTCGAAAAGCGCTTCTGCGGGGAACGAGGTGTGACCCGCCTCACCGCTTCCCGAGCGCGCGGGTCGCCCCGGGCGATCGGGGGGATCAGAGTCGGTCCGCGCGGCCGACCCTGGCTGGTCCTATTTCGTCAGGTGCGGGATGTCGGCCACCGGGCCGGACTCCCCCGCCGGCACCAGTGAGTCGTCGATCTCGAAGAACTGCGGCATCGGCGCGCGCCCGGCCAGCCGGAATATCAGTGCTAGCCACCGCCGCCGGGCCGCGAGCGTCGCGGCGACGGCGTCGTTGTAGAACTTGCGGGCCAGGAAGACCTGGTGTGACGCGCTCTCCAGCTCGGTCAGCAGTTCCTCGGCGCCCTCACGCCCGGCCAGGAGGGCCATGAACTCGGGCTGGCTGAAGACCGCTCGCAGGGCCCTGGTCAGGTC
>JASIBJ010000466.1 GCA_030045215.1 Streptosporangiaceae bacterium
GTTACGAGGTCAAGGGCGTGCCGGACGGCGAGGCCGTGATCATCGTGTTCGACGGCAACTTCCACGGTCGGACGACCACGATCGTCAGCTTCTCGACCGACCCGGACGCCAGGGACGGCTACGGGCCGTACACCCCCGGCTTCCGGATCGTGCCGTACGGCGACGTCGAGGCCCTGGCAGGCGCGATGGATGACCGCGTCGTCGCGGTCCTGGCCGAGCCGATCCAGGGCGAGGCCGGCGTCCTTGTGCCGCCACCGGGGTTCCTGACCGGTGTCCGCGAGCTCTGCACCGCCCACGGCGCACTGTTCATTGCCGACGAGATCCAGTCAGGGCTAGGCCGGACCGGGACGACATTCGCCTGCGAGCACGAGGACGTCGTCCCCGACATGTATGTCCTGGGAAAGGCGCTGGGCGGTGGCATTGTCCCGGTGTCCGCCGTGGTCTCCTCCAGCGACGTGCTGGGTGTATTCAAGCCTGGCCAGCACGGGTCCACCTTCGGCGGTAACCCGATGGCGTGCGCGGTAGCGCGCGAGGTTATCGCGATGCTCTCGACGGGCGAGTATCAGGAGCGGTCCGCCAAGCTGGGAGCGCACATGCATGATCGGCTCAACGCGCTGCCCGAGGACAGGGTGCGCGAGGTCCGCGGCCGGGGCCTGTGGGCGGGCGTCGAGTTCGCCGACCTGGCCGGACGCGAGGCCTGTGAGAAACTTGCCGATCGCGGCGTGCTGGCCAAGGACACCCACGGATCTACCATCAGGCTCGCGCCGCCGCTGGTCGTCAGCGAGCCGGACCTGGACTGGGCCATCGACCAGGTCGAGGCCATCGTCCGCGCCTGACCGTCGCGAGCTACTAGCCGGAAGCCACTGTCTCGAACAACCTGAGCCGGTTCGCGATCGCCGCTGCCTCGCCGCGGCTCGCCGCTCCGAGCTTGGCGAGGACGTTCGAGACGTCCACGCTCACGGTCTTGACGGAGATCAACAGGTCCCTCGCGATCGCGGCGTTGGTCATACCCGCGCAGATAAGGCGCAGGACTTCGGACTCGCGGCGAGTGAGGCCGAGTCCGGCGGGGCTCTGGCTGACCGGCCGCGGCAACGCGATCCCGGCGCGCTCAGCCAGCAGGCTTACCTGCTCCATCAGCGGCCTCGCCCCGAGGCGCCCGGCGGTCTCCGCGGCGCCGTGCAGCGCCTGCGCGGCCATCTCGCGGTCCCCGCGATCGGCGAGCGCGGCCTCGCCCAGCCGGAAAAGCGCAATGGCGTGCTGGTACGGCTCGCCGAGCCCGCTCCAGGCCAGCGCCGCCTGCTGCCAGGGGGCCATCAGGTCAGCCCGACTGGCTGGTGACCGGATCGCGGCCTCGGCCCGGCTGACCTCGGCCTGGAAAGTTAGCTTCTGCGCAATCTGCACCGGCCCCTCGGCCGCAAGCCTGGCCTCTTGGGCGCGGGCTGTCGCGAGCACCGACTGAGCCTGCCGCAGATCATCATCGGTCCTGACCGCCGCGGGCAGCGCGGCCAGGTCGGCCGCCGCCCTGGCCGCGGTCACGAGGAGCGGCCAGCCGTAGCGCGGGCCGGCCAGCAGGTCATCCGAAGCAAGCGCGGTTCCGGCCGCCGCCAGCGCGGCCCGAAGCCGGCCCTCGGCCGCCAATAGCTCGATCTCCAGCCGGGCAACCGGCAGCTGATTCTGAGGCTCGAAGGAACGCCCAGCGAGCAGGTCCTGCGCGGACGACAGCGCCTCGCGGGCGTCGGCGAGATCACCACGCCAGAGGGCGAGGTCGCCCGCTAGCCGCAGCAAGGAGTACCGGTGGTATCGGTTGGACGTCAGCGCCTGGGACAGGACCGAGGCGGCCTCGTCCCACTCGCCCATCATCAGCAGGGGCTCGGCCAGGTTGGTCGTGAGGACCGAACCGGACGTGCGGCTCAGCCCGCAGCGCTGGGCTTCGGCCAGGCCGCTGCGCGCCGCCTCGGCCGCCCCGGCATGCTCGCCCATTCCTTCCAGCAGGTGCGACTCGCTGATGGCCGCTTCCAGAAGCTCGTGGCAGTCGCCGGCGCTACCGGCCACAATGCGCCCGAGCGCGAGCATCTCCAGCGCGGCGGTCTGCTGACTCAGCGAGCCGGCCCCTGACTCGGTCTCCAGCATGGCCAGGCAGTTGAGCGCCGCGGCCTGCGTGCACAAGTCACCCGCCCGGTGCGCGGTCGCGAGCGCATCCTCGGCGGACAGCCGCGCCCTTGGGTCGCCGGCCTTGCGCTGCTGGCGGGCCAGGCTGGCCAGGACCCGACCGCGCTCCCGCTCGTGCGCGTCGTCGGCGACCAGGTCGAGCGCCATCCGCAGATCCTCGATGCTGCACTCGATCCGCTCAGATCCCCGCAGCACGCTGCGGCGCTCGAGCAGCAGCGCGGCCCTGGCGGGCTCGCCGTCACGGTCGAGCTCCTCCAGAGCAGCGGTGGCAAAGGCGATGCCTCGAGCCTCGTCGCCGGTAGCGTGAGCCGTCCAGACGGCTTGCTCGAGAACGTGGACGTGATCGACCCCGATGCGCTCGGCTGCGTCAGGGACGGCATCCCACAGCTCGAGCACCCGGCTCAGCATCGCCAGGCGCTCGGCATAAGCCAGCGCGGTCCCGGCTGCGGCGGCCGCCTGCCAGGCACTGGTCAGCGCGCAGGTCACCTCGTGCGCGGAGTACCAGTGATGCGCCTCCTCGATGGCGGCCCGACCGGGCGGCACCAGCGACGGGTCGGCCGAGATGGCCTCGGCATAGCGGCAGTGCAACCTGGCGCGCTCACCCGGAAGTAGATCGTCGTGCATCACCTCGTGGATGAGCGCGTGCCGGAACTGGTAGCCATCGGAGTCGGCCAGCACAACGTTGGCCGCTACCGCAGGCCTGAGCGCACGGGAGATCTCGGTGTCCCCGAGGCCGCTGACGGCCGTAAGCAACCCGTGCCCGACCCGCACGCCGCCTCCGCTGGCCGTGCGCAGCAACTCAGTCGTTTCCTCCGGCAGCCGGCCGATGTTGGCCAGCACCAGGTCTCGTAGTGACCGGGGCAGGTAGACGTCACAGCCGAGCAGCTGCTCGACGAAAAGCGGATTGCCCTCGCTGCGCCGGAAGACCCGCTCCGCCAGCGCGGGCTCGGGATCATGGCCAAGGATCGCGGCCATCTGCGCGTCGGCTTCCTTCCTGCTCAGGCGCAGCAGCTCCAGGCGCTGCACCCAGTCGATCCGGTCAAGCTCGGCTAGGAAGGGGCGCACGGGGTGCGCGCGGTGCAGCTCGTCGGATCGGAACGTGACGACGATCAGGACGCCGCTCAGGGCACGCTGGTTCCCGATGAGGAACATCAGCAAGTCCCTGGTCGAATGGTCCGCCCAGTGCACATCTTCGATGACCAGAGCAACCGGTCCCGTCTCGGCTAGACGCCCGAGGAGCCCGAGCATCTGCTCGAAGAGACGCGCCCGTGCCTCGCCCGGATAGGGCTCGTCCTCGTTCCTTACGGCCGCGCCCAGCTCGGGGAGCAACCGCCCCAGCTCACCGGACGCCTGGGCGGGCAACAGCTCGGCCACTCCGGCCGCGCCCGGGTCACGAACTAGCTCCCTGAGCACCGCGGCGAACGGCGCGAATGGCAGCCCTGACGCACCAAGCGCTAGGCAGGCGCCAGCCAGCACCCGGCTAGCCTCCCCGCCTTTGCCGGACTGAGCGGCCATGCCGGCGCCGGGCTGGGATGCCGCGATGGCAAACTCGCTGACCAGCCGAGACTTGCCGACACCGGCCTCGCCGCCGATCAGGATCGCGGCGGGCTCGCCATCGCGAACCGAGGCGAGTCCCTCTCGAAGCAGGCCCAGCTGCCCGACGCGCCCGATGAACGCCGGGCTCACCTTGCATGACCGCGCGCCGCCTGGCCCGGCGGCGGCGTCCGTCCGCGCGGTCCGGACAGACCGCGCATGACCGGACACCGCCGACCGGACACCGGCTGGGCTGCTCATCAGCAGTTAACGCACGGAGCGGACGTCAGGGTCTGCCCGATCTCTCCGGCCTGCGCGACGCGCTCGGAAGCAGGCTTCCTGAACCACCGCACATCTCTCGCGACAGCCCGCCCGCGGCGCTGCGCGGCAGCCTGGCGCCGCCGATCTTCGATCAGCGCGGCAGCGACTGACGGCGTCAGCAATGCGTACATCTTGGCCTCCTTGGTCCGGGCCGCTAGTGACCCGTACCTTGAGGTTCGCTGTAAGGCCTGGCTTCGCGAATCGGGATGACTCCCTATTTCCGGCTGGTGCGGGCCTTAGCCGCCTTAGCCGCTCAATGGGCCCTGCGTATATCGGCAGCCGTTATAGCGATTCGGCGCGGCAGCAGAGTTAACCGAAGATCACGGTCATCCGGGTCACCAGACGATCGTCCAGCTCACCGTCGTTGCTCGCGGTGTAGGTCAGCCGGATCGTGCCCGGGCTCCGGTCGCGGCGCCAGGCGAACGGCACGACGACCTCATCGCCCTTCTCATCGACCTCGGCCCGGCCGCTAATGTCGATCTGATCGTCCGGCGGCTGCTTGATATACGCCTTCGTGTACGCCTCCCGCCCGGCGAACTCGAGTTGGCCGACGCCGGGCACGTTCTCGAACCGGATCACGGCATCATCGGTAAACAGGCAGAGGAATTCGGACCAGCTCTTGGCTGCTACCGCCGCATTGAACGCGGACACGTGGCGGGCCGCCAGCACCGCAGCCTCGGTCTCTGTGATCCCGGTCATGCTCCGTTTCCCGCTCGCCTCGCCCCTCAGTCCAGCCGCCGCCGCGTCCCGTCGGTTCGCTCAGTGCTCTGTACCCCCCTCGTCTAGCGCCGCCCCCGGCCAGGCCCGGCCGACCCGCTTCGCCGCAGCACACTCGCGCGCGACCACCGGGCGAACGCGATGAGGGCACCCGCGGCAGCACATACCGCCCCGCCAAAGAGGAACCACTTGCCCGCTGACGTGTTCGTTACCAGGACGCTACCGCCGGAATTGGCGGATCCGAGGATTATCGAGACCAGGAACCAGCCGAACGCCGGCAACACTCCGCCCACGGCCGTCCGCATTCCCCACGCGCCGAGCAGGCACGTCGCAAGGATCGCCACGGCGAAACAGATGGCCACGAGCACGCCAGGCCCGATGGAGTACTGGAACGAGCCGATCAGTGCCTGAATCGCACCCACGAGGAAAAGCGCAAGGTAGGCGGCGGCCTTGACGACGGGCCCGTCCCCTGGCACTGGAGGACGGCCACCCTGCGGCATCTGCTCCGGTGCGCGAGTCACAGGCGAAGGTTAGCCAATCCCGGATGGGAACGGCGTGTTCGCGGCGGGTCGCCACCGGCTCCGCGCACTAGACGTCCAGGCCCGCGAACAGATCGCTTTCCCGGCCGCCGTGCCCCGCAGAGGGCTTCGGTGAGGCTGCCCCGTCCGGCCCTGCAAGCAGCGTGTAGTACTCAGTCCCGAGCGCCCGCCGGCCGACCATGTCCGAGAGCGCGAAAAACGGGCTATCCACCGCGATCTGGCTGGCGTGCGCGCGCATCGCCGCGAGCTTGGCGTCCAGGTAGTCTTGCGCGTCGATCTCGGTGGTCACCTTCTCGTCCTCGGTGCCGAACGGCAGGTCGTCCACCGACTCGACCCGGCTGAAGTCGGCCCCGCCCAGCTCGCTGACATCGGTCCCGTCCTCGTGCAGCAGGGCCATGGCCTCGGCCAGCACGGACTTCGGCATCGCGGTCGCGTAGAACTTGCTCACCAGCCCATCGGCGAGGTCGAAGGCTCTCCAGGCGACGCGATGGGCCTGGATGTGGTCAGGATGGCCGTAGAAGCCGTTGTCGTCGTAGGTGACGATGACCTGCGGACGTACCTCGGCAATCACGGTCAGCAGGTCGCGGGCGGCCTCATCCACATCGGCCCGCCAGAACGCACCTTCCCAGTCATTGGAAGGCGTGCCCATCATGCCTGAATCATGCCATTTGCCGGGATATCCGAGGAACCGGTGATCGGTCACGCCCAGCGCGGCACAGGCCGCGGCCAGTTCTCCGATCCGGTACTGGCCGAGACCCCCGTCCGCGTCCCACGCCAGGTGCGCAAGCTCGGGCGGGATGATCTCGCCGAGTTCGCCGAGCGTGCAGGTCACAAGCGTCACGTGCGCGCCCTCGGCCGCGTACTTGGCCATGGTCGCCCCGGTCCCGATGGACTCGTCATCCGGATGCGCGTGCACGAGCATCAAGCGTCCACCGCGGGGGCTCCGGGGGTCGTCCCCCGAGCCAGCACCGCGGGGGCTCCGGGGGTCGTCCCCCGAATCAGCACCGTCCGATTTGGTCATATGCGCGAGCCTACCGACCCCCGGACCCGGCGAGGCTGGCAGGATCTTGTGCCGTGACCGACTCTTTCCCACGCCAGAACGCGAGGACCAGAAATTTCACGCTCGGTGCGCCGAGGTCGTTCCAGATCTCGCCCGACGGCGGCACCGTGGCGTTCCTGCGCTCCCGCGGGGGGTCCGACCCGCTTACCTGCCTGTGGACCCTGGATGTGGCCAGCGGCCAGGAGCGGCTCATTGCCGACCCGGCCGACATCTTGATCGCTGGCGCCGCGGAGGACCCGGTCGAGCGGGCCCGCCGGGAGCGGGTCAGGGAGCGCGCCGCCGGCATCGTCGGCTTCGCGACCGACGCCGACCTCACGGTCGCGACCTTCGCTCTCGCTGGCCACGTTTACGCGGCCGACCTGCGCGAGGGCGGCGTGCGGCCGCTCCGGACCAGCACACCCGCCACCGATCCCCGCCCCGACCCGGCCGGCCGCCACGTGGCCTACGTCAACGGGGGCGCGCTCAAGGTCATCCCGCTGTCCGGCCCGCAAGCCGGACAGGAGCGCGTCCTGGCCAGGTCCGCCGACACGCAAGACGTCACCTACGGACTCGCGGACTTCATCGCCGCCGAGGAGATGGGCCGCACCCGCGGGTACTGGTGGGCCCCGGACGGGTCGGCCATCCTTGTCGCACGCGTCGACGACTCCCCGGTCCAGCGCTGGCACATCGCCGAGCCGGCCCACCCAGAGCAGCCAGGCACGGTGGTGCACTACCCGGCCGCGGGCACGCCGAACGCAGTCGTCTCGCTTTTCGTCGCCTCGCTCGATGGCCGGGTGACCCCGGTCGAGTGGGACCTGCAGGCCTTTCCGTACCTGGTCACCGCCGAATGGAGCGCCGGGGACCCGCTTGTGGTCATACTGAGCCGGGACCAGCGCGAGATGCGCGTGCTCACCTTCGACCGGTCCGTAGGCTCAGCCGACGTCGTCAGGTCGGACAAGGACGCGGCCTGGGTCGACGTGGTGGAGGGGGTCCCGGCCAGGACAAGCAGCGGTCGCATCGTCTGGACTGCCGACCGCGACGGTGCGAAGCGGCTCGTCGCGGGCACCGCCGAGCAGCACTCGGCCGGGACTGCTGAGCTGCTGACGCCGCCCAGTCTCCAGGTACGCAGCGTCCTGTCCGTCGACGGCGACACAATCCTGTTCTCGGCCTCCACCGAGGATCCGGCGAGCACGTCGGTGTGGACCGCCGGCCAGGACGGGATTCAGCTTGTCAGCCAGGAGGCGGGCCTGCACGGCGGGCTGCTGGCAGGCGGCACGCTGGTGCTGACCAGCAAGACCCTCGCCGCCAGCGGCGTGACGGTGCGCGTCCTGCGCCCCGGCTCCGACGGCCAGCCGACCGAGGCCGCCACGATCGGCTCGCTGGCCGAGCAGCCGGCCCTGCCCGCACCGCGGGTCACGCTCAGCTATTCGAACGGACCAAGCCGGGTGCGTACCGCAATCTTGCTGCCCTCCTGGTACGAACCGGGCTCAGGACGGCTGCCAGTGCTGTGCGACCCCTACGGCGGCCCGCACTCCCAGCGCGTGACGGCGGCCTATGACGCGTACCTAGCCTCGCAGTGGTTCGCCGATCAGGGCTTCGCGGTCGTGATCGCGGACGGTCGCGGCACTCCGGGCCGCGGCCCGGCATGGGACAGGACGGTAGAAGGAGACCTCGCCACCCCGGCGCTCGATGACCAGGTGGAGGCGCTGCACAGCGCGGCCGAGCAATGCGCTGACCTTGACTTGTCCAGGGTCGCGATCCGGGGCTGGTCGTTCGGCGGGTACCTGTCCGCGCTCGCCGTGCTGCGCCGGCCCGATGTCTTCCACGCCGGCATCGCCGGCGCGCCGGTCACCGACTGGCGGCTGTATGACACCGGGTATACCGAGCGCTACCTCGGCCTTCCTGAGCTCAGCCCGCAGGCCTACGAGCGCAGCTCGCTGCTGGCGGAGGCGGCCAACCTGACCCGGCCGCTGATGATCATCCATGGGCTCGCCGATGACAACGTCGTCGTGGCCCACTCGCTGCGGCTCTCGTCGGCCCTGCTGGTGGCCGGGCGGCCGCACACGGTTCTCCCGCTGTCCGGGGTCACCCACATGGCGGCTCAGGAGGAGGTGGCGGAGAACCTGCTGCTCCTGCAGGTCGAGTTCCTCTTCCGGGCCCTCGGACTGCAGCCGCTCGCCGAAGCAGACGGCAGCCGATGACCGGCGGGATGCGAGCACGCGAGCTTGGCATAGCTCCCGGCGGGCTGGCGCCGGGGCCCTTCAACGCGATCACCGACGTGCCCGGTGTCCGGGTCGGCCACGCGACGCTGATCGAGGGCAGTGACATCCGCACCGGCGTGACCGCGATTGCGCACGACGCGCTGACCGGCCGGTCCACGCTTCCGGCCGGCCTGTTCGCGTTCAACGGGTTCGGCAAGATGGTCGGCAGTACTCAGGTAGACGAGCTGGGCGAGATCGAGACGCCGGTCCTGCTCACCAGCACGCTGGCCACGTTCACGGTGGCGGACGCGGTGATCAGCTACATCCTGTCGCTGCCGGGGAACGAGGAGCTAGTCAGCGTCAACCCGTTCGTCGCCGAGACCAACGACCGGTACTTGTCCGATACCCGCCGCCGGCCGATCACGGCCCAGCACGCGCTCGCGGCAATCCGGGACGCCGTCAGCGGCCCGGTGGCCGAGGGCTGCGTCGGCGCGGGCACCGGCACTGGCGCACTCGGCTTCAAGGCCGGCATCGGCACCGCGTCCCGACGGGTCCGGCGCGAGGAGGGGACGTCGACCGTTGGCGTGCTGGTCCAGGCCAACTTCGGCGGCACCCTGACGGTGCTGGGCGTCCCCATCCCGGCCCCGCGGGGGTTTCCTGGATCGTCTCCCTGGCCGGCCCAGCCGCCGGGGAACTCGTGCGTGATCGTGCTGGCCACCGACGCGCCGCTGGACTCGCGCCAGCTTGGCCGGGTAGCACGCCGTTGCATCACCGCGATGGCCAGAACCGGCTCGGACTTCTCCGGCCACAGCGGCGACTATGCGCTGGCCCTGAGCACAGCGGCCGACAGCGCGGAATCGGGCCGGGCGCACCTCGTTCCCGAAAATGATCTTAATGTTTTCTTCTCCGCCGCAATGGAGGCGACCGAGGAAGCCATTCTTAACTCGCTATTCATGGCCGAATCAATGACCGGCTATCGGGGACACTCGCGCCTCGCCGTGCCGCTCGACCAGGTACGGGACCTGGTCTCCCGCAACGACGCAGGCGGCACAGGGCCAGAGCGTTAAGGCGGCCGGAACTGTGCTATGTAGTAAGAGTCACACGGCGCAAACTCCCGCGTGAGGCCGGA
>JASIBJ010000467.1 GCA_030045215.1 Streptosporangiaceae bacterium
GTTGAGCGTGGGCAGGTACAGCGTCGCCAGCGTCTGCGCCAGCTGCAGCCCCAGCACCAAGGCCAGCGGCTTTCGGTAAGGCCGCAGGTATTCGCGCAGCAGTCGGATTAGCACGGGAGGCTCTCAGTTTCTCGGGGATTTAGCAGCCTGGCGGGAACGAGGCGTGTCCGGCGCTAGCCGGAGTCTGCAGGCTCGCGGTCGCTCAGGGTCTGCAGCATGCCGTCCGCCAGTTCCTCCAGCGCGCGGCGCATGAGCGGCGCCATCGCGGTGGGCGGGTCGGAGTTAACCCAGCGGTCCAGGACGGCGTTGACCGCCGCCATCACGGTGCCAGCGAGTATCCGCGGGAACATGCTGCCCGCAGCGCTCGCGCCCAGCCTGATCGCGATCGCCTCAGCCAGCGCGTACTGGGTCATGGCCTGAACCTTCAGCGACTCGCCGCGGAGCGCGGGCGTGGAGATAACCAGGCGGATGCCGGCCATCCACTCCGGGTCGAGGGCACGGTCGGAGTTGCCGTACTCCGACATGATCGCGTTGGTGATCGCCGTCCACAGCGGCTCGTCGGCCGGCCGCTCGCGCAGGGCCGTGCCGATCCGCAGGGCGCGGTCGAAGCTGAGCGCGCAGATTGCCTCGTACTTGCTGCTGAAGTAGTTGTTAAAGGTTCGCGTCGACACCCCGGCGGCATCGGCGATGTCCTCGACCAGCACGTTCTCCAGGCCGCGCTGGATCGCCAGCCGCATCGCGGCGACGCCGAGGGCGTGCCGGGTGGCGAGCTTCTTCCGCTCGCGCAGCCCCGAAGGGTGCGGGCAATCCGCGCCCCGCTCCCCCACGTGCTCGAGGTAGTCGCGGTGCCACTGGGCTAGGGGCTGCTCTCGGCTCTGCCACTGCGCCAGGTCGGCCGTGGCCTCGGCCGCGTCTGGATTCGTCGTCACACTGTAAGGATACCTAAACTTTCGCATCGCGCAAGTTTGCGCGTCACGAAAAAATCATCTGATAGCGAACATGCCCGGCCCCGCGCTCGCTGCCCGCCTGGCTGACGGCCTGGCAGCTACCGGGCGGCCGCCGCCAGCTCGGGCACGAAGTAGCGGGCGTCGACCGTGCCGAGACCAGTGACCAGGTTGTATCCGGGCCCGGCCCGGTACCCCTGGACGGTGGGCCCGCGCGGGAAGCGCACGCTGTTGCCGCCGCGGACGATAGCGACGATGCCGCGATCGTGCGCCGCCGCCATCCGGTACAGGGCCGGGTTGATCAGCCCGAGCGGATGCCCGGCGACCTGGTCGGCGAGCGCGACGACGCCCGCGAACAGCGGCGTCGCCAGGCTCGTGCCGCAGATGCCGCTCCAGCGGCCGCCGCCGGGAAAGCTGGCGTAGATCACGACCGAGCTCTGGCAAGAGGCGTCCATCGAGATATCGGGGATGCCGCGCTGGTCACCGCGCAGGGCATCATCCTGGTAGGAGGGCTTGCTGAACACCGAGGAATAGCCGCCGCCACTGCCGAACCACGCTATGTCCGGCGAGCGCCGCGCTCCGCTCGGGGACAGGTCGAGCTGAGTTCCGCCTACCGCCGTGACGAGCGGGTCGCTGGCCGGCCAGCCCACGACCGGCCTGGGGTAGTAGCTGTTGTTGTAGTAGGTCGGGCCGCTGGCGCCCCAGTCCCCGCTCGCGGCGACCAGCGTGACCCGGTACGCCGGCTCAGCGGCGAGCTCGAACGCGGAGCGGAATGACAGCAGCTGAGCCGGCGAGCGGAACGTCTCCTCGGTGGCGGCGAGGCTCATGCTGACCACGCCGCCGAGGTGCCGCCTGATCACGTACGTGAGCGCCTGCACGATCTGGGCGAAGCCGGTCGCCCCCTCGATTTCGGCCGCCGGCGTCTCCACCAGGAGGATGCTCGCCCTCGGCGCCATGACGTGGGCCCACTCGACATCGAGCGTGGTCTCGAACGCGACCCCGAGCCGGTAGCCGGCCAGCCGCCCGGCGGGGATCGGGCCGGCGGGCGCGATGACGCGGAAAGACGGCGGGCCGGAGAGCCCGAAAGCCGCGTCGAAGTGCCGCAGGTCCGCGGCGATCGTGGGCGACCCGTACGGGTCCACGATCACGATCGTCTGGCCGGCGCCGTTGACGCCCTCCTGGTACAGCGGCACCAGGTTGTAGGCGCGCTGGATCTGGGCCGGCGTCAGCACGCCCTTCTCGTTGCCGGGAGCGGCGACGAGCCGGGCGGACACGCCGGCCGTGGACGGCTGCGCGGCCGGCGTGCAGCCGACCACAGCCAGCGCTAAGGCGGCGACAGTTGCGGCCAGTATCGCGCGCATCAGGCGGCGCAGGTCTGACATCACGCCTCCCCCATGCGATCCCGGCCGACGCGGCCGCAGCAAGCTTGGCCTCGGCTCATGCTAAGGACATACCACCAATGTCCGGGAGCCTAGCCCGGCCGTCACGCCGGCCGGGAGCTAACCGCTCCCGGACTCGGCTGCACGCTCCCGCCCATCAGCCCGCGCAAGGCCAGCGGCTACCGCGCGGCCGCGGCCAGCTCGGGAACGAAGTAGCGCGCATCCACGGTGCCGAGCCCTGTCACCAGGTTGTAGCCACTGCCAGCGCGGTAGCCGGGCACCGTCACCTTGCCGAAGCTGAAGCTGTTGTCGCCGGACACGATGCCGACGATCCCCCGGTCATGCGCCGCCGCCATCCGGTACAGCGCGGGGTTGATGAGGCCGAGGGAGTGACCAGCGAGCTGGTCGGCGAGGGCGACGATGGCCGCGAACATCGGAGTGGCCAGGCTGGTGCCGCAGCCGGGCGCCCAGCGCGGCCCGCCGTAGAAGCTGAAGTACAGCGCGGTCGCGCTGCTGCACGAAGCATCCATGGAGATGTCAGGGATGCCCCGAGCGGGGCCGGTCAGCACCCGGTCCTGGTACGCGGGCTTGGCGAACACCGAAGACAGCCCGCCGCCGCTGTCGTTCCAGGCGACGTCGGGCGCGCGCCTGGCGCCGGTTGCAGTCAGCTCAAGCTGCGTGCCGCCGACGGCGGTAACCAGCGGATCGCTGGCGGGCCAGCCAACGACCCGGCGCGGATAGATCGTCTTCGTACTGGCGGTGTAGCCGCTCGCGCCCTGGTCGCCCGTGGCCGCGACCACGGTGATCCGGTAGGCGGGCTCGGCCGCGAGCTGGAACGCCGAGCGGAGCCCGAGCAGCGCTGCCCTGGACGGGAACGTCTGCTCGGTCGCGCCCAGGCTCATGCTGACCACCCCGCCCAGGTGCCGCCGGATGACGTACTGCTCGGCCTGGACAATCTGGGGGAACCCGGTTGTCCCCTCGACTTCCGCGGTCGGCGTTTCCACCAGCACGATGCCCGCGGCCGGCGCGATCACGTGCGCCCACTCCACGTCGAGCGAGGTCTCCAGCGCGCTCTCGAGCCTCACCTCACTGTCGCGGAACGCGGGCACCCGGCCAGCGGGCTGGATCACGTCGAACGATGGCGGCGCGGGCAGCTGGAACGCGGCATCGAACTGGTGCAGATCCGCCCGGATCGTCGGCGACCCGAACGGATCGACGATCACGATGGTCTGGCCCGCCCCGGTGATGCCGCGGTTGTAAAGCGGCCCGAGGTCATAGGCGGTCCTGATTTGCGCCGGCGTCAGCAGGCCGCCGGGGATGCCGGCGCCGGGGGCAGGTGTCCCCGCGCCCACCGTGAACGCCGGGTGATGCCGGGCCGGCGTGCGCCCCGGCGAGGCCGAGCAGCCCGCCGTGACCAGGCCCAGTGTGACTGCCGCCGCCGCGGCAGCCGCCACCAAGCGGCCGCGCCCGGCATGTCTCATCGGGCTCTCCACCTTTCGAGCCTGGCCTTCCACGCCAGCCGGGTCTGGCGTCACGGTCGTCCGACCGCGATCTCAGGCCAACCATGATAAGAGCCAGGTGCCGGCCCCATGCCGGAGGTCCGGTCCACGAAGGCACGCGGTTCGGTAGCGGATTTGCGACATCATCATTCTTGCCTTGGACTATAGAAAAGCGACGTCGTAAATTCGCTAGCTCCGACGGCCGCCGTCATCGATGCTTGGAACATGCACGAAGACAGGGAGCAGTGCATCCGGGCGGTTCAGTCCAAGGATGCCAGGTTCGACGGCTGGTTTTTCACCGCCGTGCTGACGACCGGCATCTACTGCCGGCCAAGCTGCCCGGTCGCAGCGCCCAAGCCCGAGAACGTGCGCTTCTTCCCGAGCGCAGCAGCCGCGCAGCGGGCCGGGTTCCGGGCCTGTAAGCGCTGCCGGCCGGATGCCAGCCCCGGCTCACCCGAGTGGGACGTGCGGGCCGACCTCGTCGCGCGGGCCATGCGGCTGATCGCCGACGGCGTCATGGATGGCGGCGGCGTCCCGGCGCTGGCCGACCGCCTCGGATACAGCGTCAGGCAGATCGAGCGCCAAGTGCGGGCGGAGCTTGGCGCGGGTCCGCTCGCGCTGGCCAGGGCACAGCGCGCGCAGACGGCCAGGCTTCTGATCGAGACGACCGCCCTGCCGATGGGTGACGTCGCCTTCGCGGCCGGCTTCGCCAGCATCAGGACCTTCAACGACACGGTGCGCGAGGTGTTCGCGCTGTCACCGAGCCGGTTGCGCGACCGGGCTCACCGCGGGAATGGCGAGGCGGCTGCCGGCACCCTGGCCCTGCGGCTCCCCTTCCGGCTGCCGCTCCAGCCCGACAACCTGTTCGGCCATTTGGTCGCCACGGCCGTACCCGGCGTCGAAGAGTGGCGCGACGGCGCCTACCGGCGGACGCTGCGCCTGGCACACGGGCACGGCATCGTCGCGCTCCGGCCCGAACCGGATCATGTCGGCTGCCAGCTGACCCTCACCGACCTGCGCGACCTGGCCAGTGCCATCAGCAGGTGCAGACGGCTGCTGGACCTCGATGCGGACCCGCAGGCCGTCACCGACGTGCTTGCTGCCGACGAAATCCTGGCGCCCGTGGTCCGCAAGGCGCCAGGGCGCCGTGTCCCGCGCACGGTCGACGCGGAGGAGTTCGCCCTGCGGGCGGTACTGGGCCAGCAGATATCAACTGCCGCGGCCCGCACGCATGCGAGCCGGCTTGCGGCCGCCCACGGGCAGCCGGTCGAGGATCCGGCGGGCGGACTGAGCAGGCTCTTCCCGGCCGTGGACGCGCTCGCCGGGATCGACCCCTCGGACCTGGCCATGCCGAGGTCGCGACGCGAATCCTTCGCCGCGCTGGCGGCGGCGCTGGCCGCCGGCAAGGTAGACCTCAGCGTCGGCGGCGACTGGCACGAGGCCCGCCTGCGGCTGGCGGCGCTGCCGGGGATCGGGCCGTGGACCATCGAGACGATCGCCATGCGCGCGCTCGGCGACCCCGACGCGTTCGCGGCATCCGATCTGGGCGTGCGCGCCGCCGCGGCCGGCCTCGGGCTGCCCGACACGCCGACCGCGCTCA
>JASIBJ010000468.1 GCA_030045215.1 Streptosporangiaceae bacterium
ACCTTGCGAAAGGAGTGTAGTCATGCTGCTCACGCGTCACCTCGTGCGGCAGGCTGTGCTCGCCGCATCGGCGTGGCCCCACAAACGCGACGAACGCGGCGAACGCGGCAGGAGGGCTCGGTGAAGGCCTCCGTAAGGCGCCCGGTTCTGCTCGGAGCGGCCTTCGCGGCCGCCGCCGCGACCTGGTGGGGGACCGACGCGGCCCCGTACCCGTACGCCCAGCGCTGGCTGCTCGACCTGCCGCTGCCGTTCCTGACCAATCGGCGTCTCGATGCGCTGCTGGCCGCCCGGCCGGGCGAGCGGGTCCTGGAGATCGGGCCGGGCACCGGCCTGCAGGCACTGCACGTGGCGGGCCTGCTGGGCCCCGCCGGGCGGCTCGACATCGTGGACGTCCAGCAGCCGATGCTCGATCACGTCATGCGTCGCGCGGCGGGTAAGAATATCGGCCCGATCGTCCCGAACAGGGCGGACGCACGGGAACTCCCGTTTGAGGACGCCAGCTTCGACGCCGCCTACCTGGTGACGGTCCTCGGGGAGATCCCCGATCCCAGGGCGGCCATGCGGGAGATCGGACGGGTCCTGAAGCCGGGCGGACGGCTGGTCGTCGGGGAGTTCCTTGACCGGCACTTCGTCCCGTTGGTGACCTTGCTGGGGTACGCCAATGAGGCCGGGTTGCGGCCCTCGGCCTGGCTCGGGCCGGCGCTGGCCTATTTCGCTAGATTCCAGGCTGCCCTCGGGGATCTCAGATGACAGCATGACCGGTGAGGCCGCCTCACCCGTGCGCCTATCCTGCTGGGGTGCGGGTGTTGCCGAGGGTGTGCTGGTACGACGCCGCGTCAATCGAACTCGGCCCAGAGGATCTGGCCGTGCTGAGCCCGGCCGAGCACGCGCGGGGCTCCTCGTACAGGTTTCCCGTTGACCAGCACCGCTACCGCGTGGCACACGTCATGCTCAGGCAGCTGCTCGGCGAAGTCACGGACTCGCCTCCCGCGTGGCTGCGGTTCGGCCGGGAGCCGTGCCCAGTGTGCGGCGGTCCGACCGGACGGCCGCGCCTGAGCGAGCACGAGACACCGCAGTTCTCGCTGGCTCACTCCGGCGACACGATCGCGATCGCGATCGGGCCTGACCCGGTCGGGATCGACTGCGAGCGACTCGACGGCCGCTGCGTTTGTGAGCTGATGACGCAGATGCACGCGGACGACGCCAGCCTGGTTGCCGGCCTGCCCGAGCCGCGCCGACACGAGGACATCGTCGGCTGGTGGGTGCGCGCGGAGGCCGTGCTCAAGTGCACGGGCCAGGGGATCGCGCACGGGATGTCTGGTTTCCGCGTGCTCGGTGCGTGCGCCGCCTCGGGCGAGGAGCCCAGGCTGGCGGGCGGCTGCCGGCTGGCGCAGATCGACGCTCCCTCTGGTTACACGGCCGCGCTCGCGGTCGTCTCGCGTCTGCGTGATCCGCGATCAGCGCCACTCTAGAGGGAACGAACCGCGGCTACCGCTGCTGCTCGCGACGGTAGCCGCCCGGCGCCGTTCTGGCTGGTCGTCAGCCAGCCTCGACGTGGTCGCCGGACTGCTGGTCTTGGGCTTGGCGGCCTGGCCGGCGATCGCCGCCGGCGCTCTCAGCGCCAGGCACGATCAGCGGGACCCACTGGGTTACGGAATATCGGTGCGAAACTGAACGCCATGGACGATCTCACCCGGATCGGCGACGATCCGCTTACGGCCACGGTCCGCGGCTATCGCCCGGATGGAAGTCGCGAGGAAGCGGATCTGGACCGGATTACGGCCCTCATGCGGACCGCGGACGATCCATGGGACCGCGCGAAGCCGCTGCACATTACCGGGTCGGCACTGATCGTGCATCCGGCCAGCAACCGGGTGTTGCTGCGCTGGCACCAGCGTCAGCAGGCCTGGCTGCAGGTAGGCGGGCACGGCGATCCCGGTGAGCGCGACCCGCTGGCTGTCGCGCTGCGCGAGGCCGAGGAGGAGACGGGACTGGCCGATCTCAGGCCGTGGCCGACGCGAGATCTGCGGCACGTGGCCATCGTGAGCGTGCCCGCGGGCAAGGGCGAGCCCGCTCATGAGCACGCCGACCTCAGATACGTGCTCGCGACCGCCACCCCCGATGCGACCGTTGCCGAGAACGAGCACGCGCAACTGCGTTGGCTCCCGGTCGCCGACGCCGTGCTGGCGACGACCGAGGCTAACCTTCGGGAAACCCTCGCGCGGGTGGAGCGACTGCTCGCCGAGGCGCCGGTCGCGCCGGAGTGAGCCTGCACGCCGACTTGGCTTGACCCAGCGCCCGGAACGGGATACAACCTGCCCTTCCGTTCGTTGTGCCTGCGGGCGAGTGTGGCGGCCCGTGCCGCCGCGATGGAGGCTGGCCATGTTCGAGAGGTTTACTGACCGGGCGCGGCGGGTTGTGGTCCTGGCCCAAGAAGAGGCCAGGATGCTCGACCACAACTACATCGGCACCGAGCACATCCTGCTCGGCATCGTCCACCTGGGCGAGGGCGCCGCGGCAAAGGCCCTCGATTCGCTCGGGATAAGCCTCGACGGGGCACGGCAGCAGGTTGAGGAGATCATCGGCCGCGGCAAACATGCGCCGTCGGGACACATCCCGTTCACGCCGCGGGCAAAGAAGGTACTCGAGCTGTCACTGCGCGAGTCCCTGCAACTCGGCAACGACTACATCGGCACCGAGCACATCCTGCTCGGGCTACTCCGCGAGGGTGAGGGCGTGGCCGCCCAGGTCCTGGTCCGACTCGGCGCCGACCTGAACCGGGTCCGCCAGCAAGTCATCCTGGTCGTGGAGGAGCAGCAGGGCGAGCAGCCTCGGGTACGCCCGGCCCG
>JASIBJ010000469.1 GCA_030045215.1 Streptosporangiaceae bacterium
GTCGACGGCTCTGCGGTCGTCGTGAATTTTGCCTTGAACGAGCCCACCAGCGCCGTCGTCGACATGCCCTCGTAAGCCTGGCCGGCGTTCGACTCCATCGCCGTCAGCGCGTTCTCGTCGCTGCTGACCGGCTTGAAGGTCAGCGAGTTCAGGTACGGCAGACCCGGCTGCCAGTAGTTCGGGTTGCGCTTGAGCACAAGGAGCGAGGACGGAACGTCGGTCACGACCGTGAACGGGCCGGCCCCGACCGGCTTGAGCGCGAACGCTTTCTCGCCCATCTTCGCAACAGCCGTCGGCGAGGCGATCCAGTTGAATATGTCGCCCTGCAGCGCGTTGATAAACGGCGCGTCGACATAGGACAACGTTATCGAGAGGCTGTACGGCCCGGTCTGCGTGATAACGGGAGTGCCGACGAGCATCGGCTTGCAACTGCAGGTTCCCGTCAGGTCACGCTTCCAGTTCCAGACGACCGCGGCGGCGTTGAACGGCGTGCCGTCGGAGAACTTCACGCCCTGGCGGAGCGTGATGTTCACGGTTTTGGCGCCGTTGGAGAACGAGTAGCCGGTGGCCAGGTCGCCGGTCTCCTTCCCGCCGGCGGTCAGCTCGAACAACTCGCCGTAGATGGCGTCCATGTAGCTCATGTTCGCGGCGCCGTCGGTGTCGGTGGCCGGGTCGAGCCCGGGCCAGGAGCCAGCGAAGCTGTCTCCTTCAAGCACGGTCAGCGACCCGCCGTGCTTGGGTGCCGAGCTTGAGGTTGTTGTGCTCGAAGGCTTCGACGATCCGCAGCCGGCCAGGATGACCGCCACGACCGTCGCCAGGATGACGGACGTCAACCGCAGGGCGGACGGCCGCGCGTTGCGTCTGAAGCATGTCTTGGGTCTCACGTCGATGCTCCCGCTATGCAGATGCTCCCAGTACGAACAGGCGGCTGCGCATGCCGCGCTGCCCGGCCCCGGGCGGTGCGGTTCGGCAGACCTCAGCGCAGTGAGCTTTGCCTCACTGATTGACCCGCCCAGCTTGGGCGACTCGCCCGGCGTGCGTCCACAGCGCTTCCGCCGGGCGAAAGAGAGATGCGAGGCCGCCCCTCGCCGGCCGCGACAGTTCTGGTCAGGGCCTTTGGCGGCACCAGTCGCGCACGCGTCGTTCGCCGCACGTTTGCCGCGCTGTTTCTATGGGTTTAGCCCAAATCACTTACTTCTTGCAGAACCGGGCATCGCGTGCCAGCATTATTTCAGCCGTGTTAATTGCTTCCCGCCCGTAACCGGTTCGATCTGCTGACGGGCCGTCGCTCGGGAATATGGCGCTAATGGCGAGGGTGGAGCATGCCGGATATGCTCGACGCCTCAGTGGAGGCGAGCGCACCGGCTTCTCGCACGAACGCCGCCGGCCGGCTTCTTGCGGTGCTTGATGCCTTCGGGCCGCGCAATCGCGCGCTATCGCTCAGCGAGATCTCGCGGCGGTCGGGGCTTAGCCTGTCTACCGCCCACCGGCTGGTTCATGAACTGGTGAGCTGGGGCGCTCTGGAACGTGATCCCAGCGGCTGTTACTCGATCGGCGTGCGGCTGCTCGAGCTCGCAGCGCTCGCGCCGCGCGGGCTTGACCTGCGCGAGGCCGCCTTCCCCTGCCTGGATGAGCTTCATCACCGCACCCGCGGCAACGTGCATCTCGGCGTTCGCGACGGCATGCACGTCGTCTATGTCGAGGCGATCCGCGCCTGCGCTACGCACCCGACCAACGGCAAGGCGGGCGATCGCTGGCCGATGCATGCCACGGGCACGGGGCTGGTGCTGCTCGCGTACTCCGATCGGGAATTCCAGGAGGAGGCGCTGCGTCGGCCGCTGGAGCGCTATACGCCGCTCACTATCACCGATCCAGCTCAGCTGCGGCGCAAGCTTGCCCAGGTCAGGCAGTGCGGCTACGCCGTGGCGGTCGGGCAGATTACGCTGCCGGACCTGGTCGTCGCGGTGCCGGTCCACGACCCGTTCGGCAGCGTCGCCGCGGCCATCAGCGTCGTCGTTGAGGCAGCACGGGCCAGGCCGCAGGCGCTGGCCAAGATGCTGACCGACGCATCCGGCGAGATCACCGGGCGGCTAGCGGCGCAGTCCCGCCAGCCGGTGCCGGCCGGGGAGCGGCGCGTCGGCTTCACCCCGGTAGCTGCCGCCATGCGTACGAGGGTCAGCGCGTCGGTTTGATGCCGAGCCACCGGAACGCGTTGTTCCAGGTGATGTCCTCCAGCCACTGCCTCGGCAGGTCCAGCGAGTGCAGCGTGCGCCCGGCCGGGTCCTCGCGGGGCATCGCCGGGAAGTCGGTTCCCACCAGCAGCCGGTCGGCACCAAGCAGGTCCACCAGGAAGCGGATCGCCCGCCGGTCAAACACCAGCGAGTCGTAATAGAACCTGCGGGCGAACTCCAGCGGCGACGGTCCGTCGTCCTTCACGATCGCGCGCTCGGGCACTCTGGGCTCCTCGTTCCAGGTGCCGCTCCAGAAGTACTGCGCCCTGGGCAGCATGAGCGGGAAACCTCCGGCCGCGTGGCTGAACGCGATGCGCAGTTCCGGGCACTTGGCCGCGGTCCCGCCGGTGATGAGGGACGCGGCCGCGAGCGCGCCTTCAATCCCGACCACGTACGTGCCGGCCGCGGCCGGCGGCAGGCGGTCATTCGCTCCCGGCATGGCGTGCACGAAGACGGCCAGGCCGAGCCGGCTGGCCTCGGCGAAGAACGGCAGGAACCGCTCATCGCCGATGGACACCCCCAGGACATGCGAGGAGATCTCCACGCCGGCCAGCCCGCAGTCCCCGATTGCCGCAAGCTCGGCCGTGGCGGCATCGGGATCCTGCATGGGCACCATGCCGAGCCCGATCAGCCGGGCCCGATCGGACGAGCACAGTTGCGCGGTGAAGCCGTTGACGTGCCGGGCCAGAGCCAGCCCGTCAGCGGCAGGCAGATCGAAGCGCAGCAACGGCGGCATCGGCGACAATACCTCCGCGTCGACGCCCGCAGCGTCTTGGGCGGCGAGTCGCCGCTCCGCCTCGAAGAACACGTCCCTGGCCCGGAAGCGCATCGCCCCGAAGGCCAGCGTGCGGTCCGTGCTGCCCTCGATCAGCTCCATCCGCGGGAAGCACGAGGGCGCGTCGGGCGGGTAGTCACGAGGCAGCAGGTGGGCGTGGGCGTCGACAAGCACGGTTCAGCCTCCGGGAACTCAGGCAGCGGCCGGGTGGACCGAGACGTGGATCGCGTGCTCGCCCGGCACGTCGCCGCCGAGCGTCTGGATGGCCAGCTCCGCGTCGTCAAGCCCGAATGAGTGCGTGTGCATCTTCTCCAGCGGGAAGCGGCGCGACTCGATCAGCGCGATCGCGTCCGCCATGCCCTTGGCGTCGACGCCGAAGGCACCGCGCACGGTCAGCGCGCGATTAATGATCAGGTCCGTCCTGACCGGTATCTCGCGGTTGCCCTTCAGCCCGGCGAGCACCACCCGCCCGCCGCGCCGGGCGGCTAGCAGCGCGTCCGACACCGGGCCGGCCGCCAGCGGAGTCAGCTCGAGCACGAGGTCGGCGAGCTCGCCGCCCGTAATCTCCTCCACCCGCTCGACGGTGTTCTGGGCCTCATCCCCGTCCACCACGATCGTGTGATCGGCGCCGAGCTCGCGGGCCAGGGTCAGCTTGTGCGCGTCCGCGGCCAGCCCGGTGACGATGATCGTCCCGGCTCCGGCCGCGCGCGCCGCGACCACGGCTGCGATCCCGCGCTGCCCCGCGCCAAGTACAAGGACCGTCTCGCCCACCCGCACCTCTCCGAGATGGCAGGCCCAGCGCACGCCCGCGCCCATCGCGTTGTACGTCGCGGCCAGTTCCGCTGGCAGGCTGGGGTCCATCTTGTGCAGCACGGACGTGGCCGAGATGTACATGTACTCGGCCAGCCCGCCCCACAGGGCCGGCTCGGTGTCGATGCCGGTCACGCCGTGACCGTACTTGCGGTTGCGGCAGAACTGATACCGGCCGGTCAGGCAGTCCTGGCAGGACCGGCACGGCACGATCACCTCAAGCGCAACCCGGTCACCAGGCTCGACACCCCAGCGCCGCGCCGCCAGCTCGCCGACCTCCTCGATGATCCCGAGCGGCTCGTGCCCGGGGATGAACGCCGGCCTGGGCCCGCCCAGGTGCCCGCGGTAGGTTTCCACATCGCTACCGCAGATGCCGTTGGCCTCAACCCGCAGCAGCCCGTCGTCAGGACCGGTCCGCGGCCGCGGGAACTCGCGCAGCTCGATCCGGCCGGGCCCGACCTGAACCGCGGCCCGCACCATGTCAGTCATTGCGTCTCCTCTGCGCTCTGCCCGTGCTCGCCAGCACCGTGCTCGCCAGCACCGTGCTCGCCGGCATCGGGCCGGTCGGCCCTGGCTGCGCCGGCACTCGCGGCGTCGGGCCCGGTCACCGGGACGGCAGCGCCGGACCAGTCGGCGAACAACCGGACGACCATCGAGATGCCGGCGTTGCGCGCGCCGGCGACCGCTATCAGCAAGTTCGTGCGGTCATCGCTCGGCAGCGTGCGCTGGAACTGCGTAGCTGGCTCGCCGTCACCCGGTAGTCGGAGCCGTCCGTCGAGGCGGTCCTTGCCGACCGAGGCCAGGTCCGCCGTCCGGCGGCCCGAGCGCTCGGCCAGCCAGGCCCTGACGCGGGCGCGGTCATACCCGGCGCCGGCGAGTAGCTGCGCATGCTCAGGGCAGAACACGATCCCCGCCTGCGCGTGCTCGAAGATCCACGACCCGGACCGGCCGATCGTGTCGGCAAAATCCCCGAGCAATTGCTCGGCGCTGCTGGTATGGCGGTTGTCGACAAACTCGCAGGTCCGCAGCAGTGTCGCGGACACCGCGGAGGCACCGTCCGGCAGGCCTGCCTCGCTAGCGAGCGGCGGCCACGGGCTTTCCTCCTCATTCTCCGCCACGCAGATCGACCAGCGTCCCGGCAGCCCTTGGGTAGCTTGCTCCAGCTCGTGCGGATGAATGCCGTAGACGTTGCGCACGATCAGGCCGATCGCTCGCGGCACGGTGGCGTTGGGCCGGAATCCCGGACCGAAGACGCCGCCGGCGCAGTTGAAGCCGAGTTCGGTCCTGACCGGGCCGTTGATCACGATCAGCGGGGCCGGCCCGCTCGTCGACTGCCATCCGCCGCCTCCGGTCGCCCGCTCGCGCATCAGCGCTTCCCAGGCGGCCAGCACCACAGGGAAGTACTCAGGTCTGCAACCGGCCATCACCGCGTTGATTGCCGCCAGCCGGACCGT
>JASIBJ010000470.1 GCA_030045215.1 Streptosporangiaceae bacterium
GTCCACCTACACGGCGGAATCGGCTTCACCTGGGAACACGACGCCCACCTGTACTACAAGAACGGGCTGTCCAACAAGGTGCTCTTCGGCGCGCCGGGCGAGCAGCTTGACCGGCTCGCGGGGTCGCTCGGCATCTAGGCGGCTGCCCGGCGACTCCGGGGACGGAGCAAAAGCAGAACGGATTCCAGAAAGCGGGCGACCAGCGGTGCCACAGGCAGGGCCTGCCATTCCGTCGACTGCCGCGCAACACGGCAGGCACGACCGGATCCTGGTTGCGGCCACCGCCATGCTCGAGGCCGGAGGGGAGGACGCGCTCCAGATGAAGGAGCTGTCCCAGCGGGCCGGCGTGTCGGTCGCGACGCTCTACCGCTACTTCCCGGCCAAGGATCACGTGCTGCTGGCGATCCTGCTCAGCCGGTACTCGGCCGCGCTGGCCAAGGTGACCGCCCGGACGGCGCCGGGCGCGACCGCCCGCGAGCGGGTCACTGGGCACCTGCTGCGCGAGTTCCGGGCCCAGCAGCGCGAGCCGCGGCTGACCGCGGCCCTGGTCCGGGTCATCAGCGAGACCAGCCGCAGCTACAGCGAGATCATCGAGCGCACCGAGCACCTGCACATGCAGATGCTCGAGCACGTGGCCGGCGCGGGCCGGCCGATCAGCGAGCAGCAGCGGCAGTTGCTGCCGGTGGTGCTGGCGATCTTCGGCACGGCCACGCGCCGGTGGCTGGCGGGCGTCGCCTCACCAGCCCAGGCCCGGTTCGAGATCAGGGTCGGCTGCCGGCTGCTTGACCTGTCGGACGAGGACGTGGCGGAGGAGGCGGCACTGGCCGCGCCCGCCGAGTGACCGCCCCAACGCGAGCACGGAACGTCGCATCTTCGGTAATGACCGGAAAGTGAGGTCTGCGCATGGGCTCCGAGTGGGATGGCGCCGACGGGAGCGCACTCAGGTTCGCCGCTCGCGGCGGCCAGCCGGGGCTGGCCTACGGCATCGTGGCCGGCGGCGAGCTCGTGCACGCGGGCGGTGCCGGCGAGGCCTTTCCCCGCGGCCCGGTGCCGGACGCCGACACGGTATTCAGGATCGCGTCGATGACCAAGAGCTTCACCGCGTCGCTGATCATCCTGCTGCGCGACGAGGGCGCGCTCGCGCTGGACGACCCGGCTCAGCGGTACGTCCCCGAACTCGCGGGCGTGCGATCGGCCGCCGCCGATTGCCCGCCGGTCACGATCAGGCAGCTGCTGACCATGACCGGGGGCTTCCCGACCGACGACCCGTGGGGCGACCGGCAGCAAGGACTCCCGCTTGACGAGTTCGCTCTGCTGCTGCGCGATGGCGAGGTCCGCGCCGCGTGGGCGCCTGGAACCCGCTTCGAGTACTCCAACCTCGGCTATGCGATCCTCGGCCGCGTCATCACCGCCGTCGCGGGTGTCAGGTACGAGTCGGCGATCAGGGACAGGCTGCTCGGCCCGCTGCAGATGGATCGCACCGGGTTCGAGGCGGCGGAATTCAGCCCCGGCGGGCTGGCCCGCGGATACCGGCGGGACATAGGCGGCTGGCAGGAGGTGCGGCCCGACCCGTCAGGGGCGTTCGCCCCGATGGGCGGGGTGTTCACCTGCGTCGCCGACCTGGCCCGGTGGGTCGCGGGGTTCGCCGGTGCCTTCCCGGCCGGGCTCGACGGTGGCGGCCGGGACGGGCATCCGCTGAGCCGCGCGAGCCGGCGGGAGATGCAGCTGCCCCAGGTGGCCATCCTCGACGGACTCGATGCGCCCGCAGTCCGGTTCACCGGGCCGGTGTCATGGAGCTACGGCTTCGGGCTGTTTGCCGTGGAGGACAGGGAGTTCGGCGCGATCGTCCAGCACAGCGGCGGCTACCCCGGCTACGGCAGTCACATGCGCTGGCACCCGGCTAGCGGGCTCGGCACGATCGTGCTGGCGAACAGCACGTATGCCAAGGCCGGGGCGCTCGCGGGCGAGATGCTGGCCGGGTTGCTGCAGGCAGAGTCGGCTCGCGCCAGCCGGTCGGGCGGCTACCGGCAGAGCGGCCCGGTGCCGGCCCCCGGCCGCCCGTGGCCGGAGACGCTGGCAGCCAGGGACGCGGTCAACGACCTGCTCCAGGACTGGCACGACGACACCGCGGCCAGGCTGGTCACCGCCAACGTGGACCAGGATCGCCCGCTGGCCCAGCGCCGCGCGGACGTGGCACTCCTGCGAGAACGGATCGGCAAGTTCGCGCCCGACCCGGTCCGGCCCGCGGAGTTCGACTCGCCGGCGCACTGCCGCTGGTGGCTCACCGGGGAGCGCGGGACCGCGACCGTGACGATCCGGCTCGCGCCGCTGCGCGAGCCGCTGGTGCAGCAGCTGATCCTGGCGATCCCGCCGGCCGAGGGCTCAGTCCTGGACCAGGCACTGCTGGCACTGGTGGGCGTGCTCAACAGCACCGGTGCTGCGCAGTGGCCCGCCGGGCTGTACTCAACGCTCGACCAGGACGAGGTGCTGCGCCAACTCCGGCTGGCGGCGGCCTGGGCGGGGCCGTGCAAGGTCGGCGCGTGCCTGGCCGGGGACGGCGCCAGCGCCGTGACGGTCGAGCTGACCGGGCCGACCGGCCGGCTGAGCCTGTCCGTCGAGATCGCAGGCGCGGCCGGGCTCCTGTACCGGGCCGAGGTCTCGCTCCTGCCGGCGCGCTGACCGCAGCCAGGCCGGCGCGCTGACCGCAGCCCGGCCGGAACCCGTGTCAGCCGACTGGCTCGAGGATGACCACCGGGATCTGCCTGCTCGTCTTCTTCTCGTACTCGGCGAAACCGGGGTTGGCCGTCTTGTGCGCGGTCCAGATCCGGTCGCGCTCGTCGCCCTTGGCCACGCGCGCGGTCAGCGGGACCACCTGCGTCCCGATCTCGGCCCTCACCGAGGGGTTGGCCACCAGGTTGTGATACCAGTCAGGATTATTCGGCGCGCCGGCCTTGGACGCGAAGACCGCGTAGCCGTCACCCACGTGCCGGTACATCACAGGAGTCACGTGCTCCTGGCCAGTCCTCGCGCCGGTCGTGTGCAGCAGCAGCAGCGGGGCCCCGTCGAACTGCCCCCCTACCTTGCCGCCGTTCGCGCGAAACTCCTCGATGACCCCCGTGTTCCAGTCGCTTGGCATCGCTTCTCCCCTGGTGCTGTCGGACGGCAGGAGGGCGCGGCACGCAACGGCCCGCCGCCGCGCCCGTCTGCTCAGGATCCCACTGATGCTGCCCGCTGGCCGCGCACCTCAAGCTGGTCGAGGAGATCCTGAGTGGCCGCCGCGATGGTCGCGACCGCCTGCTCGAAGGCCTGCGCGTTGTGGCCGGCCGGGGTGCGGAAGCCGCTGACCTTCCTGACGTACTGCAGGGCGGCGGCGCGAACGTCGGCGTCGGTCACGTGCTCCGTGAACGGCTCGCGAAGAGTTTTGATGCTGCGGCACATAAGCGCGACGTTACGCCAGCCGGTCACGTCGGCGCGAGCCGGATCGAGGCCTCCCCGCGTCCGGTAACGAGACCGTCCGCGTCCAGCAACTCGACCGTGATCCGGCCGGTGCCCGCCTGCGACCGCCCGGCATCGGATCGAGACGCAGGCGCGCTGCCAGCATCGCCGGGCGGCCGGTCCGCGCTGAGCGCCCCGTAGGCCGCTCTGGCCAGCACGCCGGCGTAGCTCGACAGCGGCTCGTGCACCTGCCCGGCGAGCCAGCGCTGCGCGACGGCGTGGGCCGGGCCGTTGACGACCGCGGCCACGACCAGCATCGGGGCCGGGCGGACGAGGCCGCGCTCGGCCAGTGGCGCTATCCACTGCCGGACCTCGGCCGCCAGGCTCCGGTTCAGTGCGCCGACCGCGGCGCCGCCGAGGGAGTCGAAGTCGAGATGGCCGCGCTGGTAGATGAAGCGGGCGAGGTCGGCGTGCTGCTCGGTCCAGGCGAGCTGATGACCGATGACTGCCCGGACCGCCGCCAGCAGCGACCGAGGCGGCGGCTGACGGACGATCTCCCGCACGCCCTCCTGGAACGAGGCGATGCCCTCCACGTACAGCGCGTCGGCGATCGCCTCCTTGGTCGGGAAGTGATGGAAGAGCGCGCCGTTGGAGACACCGCTGCGCATCCTGATCTGCGCGATCGTGGTCTGCTCGTAACCCCGGTCGAGGAAGCAGTGCAGCGCCGCGACGAGGATGCGCTGGCGAGTTCGCGCCGGGGCCGCGCCGGTGGGTGCAGTCACGCTAGCAGAGTAACACTCCAGAGTGTTACTCTGCTAGCATGACCCAAAGCCCGACGTTCGAGCTCGACCGTGACCTCGGCGTCATCCGGCTCTACCGGCGAGGCGCCGCGGCCAAGATCGAGCTGAACCGGCCGGAGCGGATGAACGCGTGGAACGCCGAGCTCGGGGACAAGCTGCGCAACGCGGTAGTGGAGCTGGAGGCCGACACGTCGGTGCGGGCTGTTCTCGTGACCGGATCCGGCCGGGCCTTCTCCAGCGGCGCCGACCTGCGGGACGGGGGATTCGAGCAGACCGAGGACGGGCGCCAGGACGTCTATAAGACGCTCACCACTCGGTACCACCCGATCATCACCGGCATCCGGCGCATGCCCAAGCCCGTCGTCGCCGCGGTACACGGTGCCGCGGCCGGGATTGGACTGTCACTGGCGCTGTGCTGTGACCTCATAATCGCGGCCGAGTCCTCCTACTTCCTGCTCGCGTTCGTCAACGTCGGCCTGGTTCCCGATGGGGGCTCATCCGTGCTGGTGCCGACGCGGATCGGGTTCGCGCGTGCGACCGAACTGGCGATGCTCGGCGAGCGGCTGCCCAGCGGCAAGGCGCTCGAGTGGGGCCTGATCAACCGGGTCGTCCCGGACGAGGACCTCGCCGGCCAGGCCGAGGAGCTGACGTGGCGGCTGGCCAACGGCCCGACCCGGTCCTACGCCGGGACCAAGCGACAGCTGAACGCCTGGCTCTACGGCCGGATCGACGACCAACTCGAGCTCGAAGCCCAGATCCAGCGGGAGATGGCGGGCTCCGACGACTTCGTCGAGGGCGTCGCGGCCTTCGCGGCCAAGCGCACCCCGAACTTCACCGGGAGCTGATCACCGGCCGGAGCCACAATCCGACCGAGTGGCAAATCAGGCCGGGTGTTGCCGATTAGTTCGGCATACTTTTGCCGTCTCAGCGGTGCGGGCCAGAAGGACGCAAGATCCGAGCTGGATGAGAGGACGCAGACCATGGCGAAACCGGAGATCGTGTCAGCCGAGGAGTGGGAGCAGGCCAGGGGTGAACTGCTCGCGGCGGAGAAGCAGGCGACCAGGACGCTGGACGCGCTGGCGGCCCGCCGGCGCCGGCTCCCGATGGTGCGGTTCGCGGACGAGTACTCGTTCGACACAACGGCCGGCCGGAAGACGCTGGCTGATTTGTTCGACGGCCGTGACCAGCTGGTCGTCTATCAGTTCATGGATCTCGGGCCTGACCGGTTCTGCCCCGGCTGCACGGGGTTCGTCAACAACATTCCCGTTCGCGTCCTGGCCGGCCTGGCCCGCGCCGGGGTCGCGTGGGTGACCGTGTCGGACATGCCGCTGGCGCAGATTGAGGCCTACAAGGCCAAGATGGGCTGGACGGTACCGTTCGTCTCGTCACACGGCACATCGTTCGCCGCTGATTGCGGCTCCCGCGGTGGCGGTTTCGTGCTGAGCGTGTTCCTGCGCGACGGCTCGGATGTCTATCGGACGTACTCCACGACGGCCCGCGGGGTAGACCGGCTTCTGTTCACCCACAACATCCTGGATCTGTGCGTCTACGGCCGCCAGGAGGACTGGGAGGATTCCCCGGCGGGGTGGCCGCAGGAGCCAACGTATACAGACGAGCAGATCGAACTGCTCGAGACAATCGAGGGCGGCCAAGTCAAGTAGCGGGCGGAAGCCTTCGTCCGGCACAGGGGCCCGGAACGTGCGGCCGCCCTGCGCGAGGGACAGGACC
>JASIBJ010000471.1 GCA_030045215.1 Streptosporangiaceae bacterium
CCGGTACGCAGGTGGCAAGCCCGAGCCCGCGACGGAAAGCATCGCCGCACTGGCGCGAATGGGCAGCAGGCCGTCGGCGGTCCCCCCGCCGGTCCCGCCGTCGCGGCCGCAGGCCCGCCCGGCACCGCCGCCACCGCTGGACGACGATCCGCTGACGAGCCCCTCGTTCCCCGCCGTTAACACCTCAGACAGCCGGTCCTACCGCACCCGCAGGTCCGACTCGAAGCCGGGGCCCGCCCCCGCCGCCGCGGGCTACGGCCAGCCTGCCCCGCCGCCGCGCAGCTACCAGGCCCCGCCGGACCGGACCATGAGCCCGCCGAACGGGTACCCGTCCGAGCCGAGCGCGCCGACGGGCAACCCGTATGGCAGCTTCGTGAGCCAGCCAGCGGCCAGCTATGAGCCGGACCTCCCCCCGGCCAGCCCGCAGGGCACCCCCTACGGCGGCAAGCACGCTAGCTACAGCCAGCCATCGCAGCCGGCTCCGGCCGCCAATGGCTGGTACGGCGGCGACTACCTGAATGCTCCGCCGACGACCAACGGCCACGACCAGGCCGACTATCAGGCCGGGCAGTCCGAGACGGTGACCTACGCCCAGCAGGGATACGTCGGCGTCCAGTACGACCAGCGCGGATATCCAACGCAGGAGCCCGCCTACGGCACGGAGGGTTACCAGGGGCAACAGGGTTACCGAAACAACGGGTACTAACCCTTAACGCCCATCCCTTCCGCGCGCTGGGCTTGACAATCCCCCGCAGCCGGCGCCCACAATGTGCGGACTCGGCAAGGCAGGTGAGATGCAGGACGGCGTCCGCGACCACGCGCGAAGTTACCACTTACACCGGCTGGCGAACGCGCTGGACACCGAGGGCTTTCACGCGACCGTGAAGACCTCTTATCCGGCTGCCCTGCACGTGTTCATGCCCGGCGCGGCGATGCTCGCGGAGAGCATTGACTGCGTCCCGGAAACCGGTGACGACGGCAGGCTGCGCTGGTACTACCGGTGGTCCTGGGGTGAAGTCCTCCACGACGCCGCCGACCCTCCGGCCGCCGCGGCCAAGATCGCCGAGGTGCTCGCCGCCCGCTGAGCCGGTCAAGCGGCGACCCGGTGAGGTTTCAATGCCCGCCCGGAGCGCAGGACTGGGTGCGAGGTAATGTGCCGGAACACGCGCCGCAGTCAGAACGGAGGGACTCCAGGTGCAGCTGACGCAGGCAAGCAGGCTCAGGAACGTCACCTACGACATCCGCGGACCGGTACTGCGCCGAGCCAGGCAACTGGAGGCCGAGGGGCACCGCATCATCAAGCTGAACCTCGGGAACCCGGCCCCTTTTGGGCTTGACGCCCCCGACGACGTCCTGAGCGACGTCGTCAGGCACATCCCCGAGGCCCAGGGCTACAGTGACGCGCGCGGGATCCAGCCGGGACGGCTCGCGATCGCCGAATTCTTCGAGCGGCGCGGGGTAACCGGGGTCGGCCCGGATGACGTGTTCCTCGGCAACGGGGTCTCCGAGCTGATCGTCATGTCGCTGCAGGCGCTCCTGAACCCCGACGATGAGGTGCTGGTGCCGAGCCCCGACTACCCGCTGTGGACCGGCGCGGTGAACCTGTGCGGGGGCCGGGCCGTGCACTATCCGTGCGTCGAGGACAACGGCTGGCAGCCAGACCTGGACCAACTGGCTGCCCAGATCACCGAGCGCACGAGGGCCCTGGTGATCATCAACCCGAACAACCCGACCGGCGCGGTGTACTCGCGGGAGATCCTCCTCGGCCTGCTTGACCTGGCTCGCCGGCATCAGCTGCTGGTGCTGACCGACGAGATCTACGACCAGATCCTCTACGAGGGGGCAGTGCACTACAGCGCTGCCGCGCTGGCCCCGGACCTGCTGGTTCTCACTCTCGGCGGGCTCTCCAAGACCTACCGGCTGGCCGGGTTCAGGTCCGGCTGGCTGGTGGTATCAGGTCCGCGCGAGCACGCGGCGGACTACCTGGACGGCCTTGAGCTGCTGGCCAACATGCGGCTGTGCCCGAACGTGCCTGCCCAGTACGCGATCCAGACTGCGCTCGGCGGCAAGATCGACATCACCGACCTGCTGGAGCCGGGCGGCCGGCTCCGCGACCAGCGCGACCACGCCTGGCAGCGCATGACCGCGATCCAGGGCGTCACCTGCGTGCAGCCAGCCGGCGCGCTGTACCTGTTCCCCCGGCTGGACCCGGAGGTCTACAAGATCCGCGACGACGAGCAGATGATGATGGACCTCCTTGAGCAGCAGCATGTGCTGCTCTCGCACGGGAGCGGCTTTAACCTGCCGACCACCGATCACCTGCGGCTGGTCTTCCTGGCCCCGGTTCCGGTCCTGGACGACGCGATCGGCCGGCTGGCCACGTTCCTGGCCGACTACCATCAGTAGCCTGCCTCGGCGCCGGCCGTTTGGGCGGCAGCCGGCGGGGGCCGCCTCGTTCCGTTAAGAAGCCTGCACGGGCGCCGAACGGAAGTGCAGGTCGAGTTCGTTCGCGTAGTGCCCGCCGAGCTCATCGCCGTGCTCGCGGATCCAGTCGGTGAGGACGACGCTGCCGGTCGCCGGAGCGTCGGAGTCGGCCATCCCGGCGGCCATGGCACGGTACTCGCCCGCGGTCAGCAGGGTGTCGCGCAGGACCAGGTTCAGCCCCGCCGCCAGCGGCGGGATAAGCGCACCCGGCACCCGGACGATGACGGCCCGGCTGCCGGTGGCCGACTTGATCGCGGCCACCATCGCCGCGAACGTAACCGACTGCGGCCCGACGGCGTCCACGGTGACCGTGTCCGCACGCTCCCCCAGGTCCGCGCAGAGCCTGGCCAGGTCATCGACGTGGATCGGGCGGAGCCGGTAGTCGCCGCGGCCTCCGATCGCGAACACCGGCAGCCGGCGGAGCAGCCACGCGATGTTGTTGAGCAGGACGCCGTTGCCGCCGAACAGGACCGCGGGGCGCGCGATCGCGTGCGGCACGCCGGAGCCGGCGAGCGCCTGCTCGACCTCCGCCTTCCCGCGGAAGTACGAGTCTCCGGAGCTCAGGCTGGCGTGCGTGATCGAGATGTGCACGATGCGCTGCACGCCGGCGTGCGCGGCCGCGGCAAACAGGAGGCGGCTGTTGCGGACCGCGAGGTCGTGGTTGACCTGGCCGTGAGCGAACCGGACCCAGTAGGTGTTGTACAGCGTGTGCGCGCCCTGCAGCGATGTGATCAGCCCTGCCTCGTCGGCGAAGTCCAGCGGCCTTATCTCGATCTCGGCGGCTGCCGGTGCTCGTTCCGGATGCCCGGTCAGAGTTCTGAC
>JASIBJ010000472.1 GCA_030045215.1 Streptosporangiaceae bacterium
ACCTTCGCTGCCTGGCTGACAGCAACTTCATGCCTCCGCCCTTCCCAGCGCGGCGAGGGTAGTGCCGCTACGCCCTCGCCACGATCAGGCTCTCCATGATCATGTAGATCGGATCACTGTAGCCGGTCCTGAGCTACATGATCATCGATGAACGGGCGGCGAGGCTGGGTTGACGATACCGTTTCCGCACGCAGTAGCGGTAATTCCGCGGCATAAGCAGGGCAATGCCTGGGTTGGCGGTTGACTAGACGGTACCCGGCCGGGACGGCGAAAGGCGGACACCGTGGCCCCGCAGATCAACCTCATTAACCCCGATGTCTACCAGCGCAGCGGCCCTCCGCACGAGCAGTTCAGCTGGCTGCGCGAGCACGTCCCGGTGTACTGGCACGCCGACGGCGGCGAGCCCGGCTGGCCCGGGTTCTGGGCGATCACGAGGCACGAGGACGTTGCGCACGTCTCCCGTCACCCGGAGCTGTTCTCCTCCTCCAGGCGACTCGCGCTGTTCGGCGAGATCCCCGAGGAGCACATCGTGATGCAGCGCCTGATGATGCTCAACATGGACCCGCCCCAGCACACCCGCCAGCGGGCCTTCGTGAATCGCGGCTTCACCCCGCGGATGATCACAGCGCTGGAGAAGCACATCGTCGAGATCTGCCACCAGCTCCTCGATCACGTGCAGCATCGGGGCGAAGCGGACTTCGTTACCGACATCGCCGCTCCGCTGCCGCTCTATGTCATCTGCGAACTCGTCGGGGCGCCGGTCGAGGACCGCGCCAAGATCTTCGAGCTGTCGAACCTGCTGATCGGCGCCGCGGACCCCGAGTTCCAGGTCGAGGAGCAGGCCCAGATGAACGCCGCGGCGCAGGTCTACGGGTATGGCGAGGAACTCGCTGCCCGCCGGCGGGAGAGGCCGGCCGATGACATCGTCACCAAACTGCTGCAGCCCGACAACAGCGGCGAGGCGCTGACCAGCGATGAGTTCGACCTGTTCTTCCTGCTGCTGACCGTCGCCGGAAATGAGACGACGCGGAACGCGGCCTCCGGCGGCATGCTCGCCCTGTTCGAGCACCCGGACCAGTGGCACCGCCTGCTCGACGATCCCGCGCTGATCCCGGCCGCCGCCGAGGAGATAATCCGCTGGGTCAGCCCGGTGAACCTGTTCCGCCGCACGGCGACCGCCGACACCGAACTCGGCGGCAGGGCGATCAGGGAAGACGACAAGGTCGTGGTGTTCTACGCGTCGGCCAACCGCGACGACGGCGTCTTCGCCGACGCCCAGCGATTCGACGTTGGCCGCGCCGTCAACCCGCACGTCGGCTTCGGTGGCGGCGGGCCTCACTTCTGCCTCGGCCGGCACCTGGCCGCGCTGGAGCTGCGCGTGCTGCTGCAGGCCCTGACGGAGCGGATGCCGGACATCCGGCTCGACGGCGAGCCCAGCCGACTCCGCTCCAACTTCATCAACGGCATCAAGCACATGCCGGTCCGGTTCTGACCTGCTACATGCCGAGTTGCGGAATGGCCAGGCGGCAAGAATGACTGGCCCGACCAGGGCGCGGGCAAGACAGGGCCATGACCCTGACGGCGGTGAACGCGATCTCCGCGATGGTGGCCCCGGTCGTGCTGCTGACGACAGGTTGCCTGCTGTCCAACGGGCTGCTCATGGTCTACGGCTCGGTGAACGACCGCTTGCGCGAGATGACCCGCGAGCGCATCGACATCCTCACCGGGTCGGCGGGCGAGAAGCTCGAGGTGGCCGCCGTGCCCGTGATGAGCCGGGAGCGACTGAATGAGATCAGGGCTCAGCTGCCGCTGATCCTGCGCCGCCACAAGCTGACCCGCCTGGCCGTGCTCATCATCTACGTGGCCATCGCCGTGCTTGGGCTCAGCATCGTCGTCATCGCCATCGCTGTGCTGCTGCATGACGAGGTCGCAGGCCGGGTAGCGCTCGCGTTCGTGCTGGCCGGCACGGTCATCATGCTGGCGGGCATCGGCGTCGCGGCCATCTCCCTGGCGAAGTCGGCCGACGCGATCTCCTACGCCGTTGAGCGCGCGGAGTCCTCCCTGGGCGGATTAGCCGATTCCGGCCAGGCCATGCGAACCGCCGATAAGGTGCGGATATGACCGATCAGATCACGGGCACGCAGTTCGAAGAGTCGGGCGGCGTGGAGGACTGGCGTGCGCTGTGGGGCGGCGGGCGGGCCAGCGCGTACTTCAGGACGGGGTCCCTCGGGGCCGGGGCCGCGCTCGTTCAGGCGATCAGCGAACTTCCATCGGTCGCCGGGCACCACGTCGACGTCGACCTGCGACCCGGGGGTGTCGTCGTCCGGCTCTTCACCAAGCTCCCTGGCGGGCTGACTAACCAGGACGTCGAGATCGCCAGGGAGATCTCCGCCGCGGCTCGCGGCCTCGGCCTGGCGGCCGACCCATCGGCCGTGGTGCATGTCCAGGTCGCGATCGACGCGCTCGATATCGCGAAGGTGCGGCCATTCTGGCGGGCGGTGCTCGGATATGACGAAGTCGACAACGCGGACTTGCTCGACCCGCATCGTTCCCAGCCTTCGTTCTGGTTCCAGCAGATGGACGCGGAGCGCCCGCAGCGTAACCGCATCCACATCGACGTCTACGTGCCCCGCGATCAGGCGCAGGCCCGGCTCGCCGCCGCGCTCGCGGCCGGCGGCCGCGTGGTGAGCGATGAGCACGCACCGCAATGGTGGACGCTGGCCGACCCCGAGGGCAACGAGGCCGACCTGGCCATCTGGGGATAGGTCCGCGGCGAACACTGACGCCGGCCCCGCCCGGCAGGCAGGAAGAAGGAGCCCATGGCGTATACCTACTCGCCCGCCTGGCGGGGCCTCACGATGGTGGTGGTACCGCCGGCCGTGACGGCGCTGGTCGGACGGGACTGGCGGGGGAGGGAACATGTCCCGCGGCAGGGCGGCCTGATCATCGCCGCGAACCACATTTCCGAGGCGGACCCGCTTGCGATCTCCTACTACCTGTGGAAGTGCGGGCGCTACCCGGTCTTCCTGGCCAAGTCGACTCTCTTCGGCAACGGATTCGTGGGGCGGGTGATGCGCGGCACCGGCCAGATCCCGGTCGCCCGCGACACGGCCGGGGCGGCCACCTCCCTGACGGACTCCGAGGACGCCCTGAGGGCGGGGCAGTGCCTGGTGATCTACCCCGAGGGCACCTGCACCCGCGACCCGAATCTCTGGCCGATGACCGGGCAGACCGGCGCGGCCCGGCTCGCCCTGGCCACGGGGGCCCCGGTGGTTCCGCTGGCGTCGTGGGGCGCGCACGAACTCCTGCCCTACCGCAAGGGCGAGCAGGACGGCCTGGCCGGCACGCTGAAGCCCGGACTGCACCTGCTGCCGCGCAAGAAGATGCACGTCATCGCCGGCGCGCCGGTAAACCTGTCCGCCTACCAGGGCCAGCCGCCTACCGCGGCCACGCTGCATGCCGCGACCACGGACATCATGCGAACGATCGCCGGCCTCGTGGGCGACTTGCGCCACGAGCAACCGCCAG
>JASIBJ010000473.1 GCA_030045215.1 Streptosporangiaceae bacterium
CGTGTGTTCCTGGTCGACGACCATGCGATGTTCAGGTCCGGCGTGACCTCGGAGCTGGCAGGCCACGTCCAGGTGGTGGGCGAGGCCGACGACGTGCAGCCGGCGATCACGGCGATCACCGAGAGCGTCCCTGACGTGGTGCTGCTTGACGTGCACCTGCCCGGTGGCGGCGGCCAGGCCGTCGTTGCCGCGGTGAAAGCCAGCCTCCCGGAAGTACGGTTCCTCGCGCTGTCTGCCTCGGATGCACCCGAGGACGTGATCGCGGTGATCCGGGCCGGCGCCCGCGGCTACGTCACGAAGACTATTTCCGGTCCCGACCTCGTCGACGCGGTCCAGCGAGTCGCGGCCGGGGACGCGGTGTTCTCGCCGCGGCTGGCCGGCTTCGTGCTGGATGCGTTTGCCGCGGCACCGATCGGAAGCCTCGATCGGCCGTCCTTCGATCCTGAACTTGACCAGCTCACGACCAGGGAGCGCGAGGTGCTCCGCCTGATCGCCCGCGGCTACACCTACAAGGAGATCGCCAAGGAGCTGTTCATCTCGGTGAAAACGGTCGAGAGCCACGTCTCCTCGGTGCTGCGCAAGCTGCAGCTGTCCACCCGCCACCAGCTCACGAGGTGGGCAACCGAGCGACGGCTGACCTGACGAGTCCGAGGATCGCCAGGCCGTCGTTGCCAGGACCAGGCGGGCGCGACCTGGGCTGAGCCGGGCAAGCGCCCACCAGTGCCCGCATCAGCAAGGCCGAGCGGCGCTCGGCCGCAGTCGCGCCTCCGCGCGGAGCAGGGTCGCCAGCTCGGCCGGGTCGGGCGACGCGCCCGACAGGCCGCGGCTAGCGAACCAGCGGCCGACGTTAACGGCGTCCCGGTCCAGGAACTGTCCGCCGCGAGGATTGGCGATCACGTCGACAAGCTGGGGCACGTCGATGATGTAGAGCCGTCCGCGCGAGACAAGCACGTTGTATGCCGACATGTCCCCGTGCGCGTACCCGAGCCTGGCCATCGCGGTCAGCGCCCGCACCAGCTGCGCCCACAGCCGGGCCAGCTCGGCACCACCCGGCCTCGTCTCGGCGAGCCGCGGAGCGGCAGCGCCGTCGGGCTCGCCGATGAATTCGAGCAAGACCTCGGTGCCCAGCACCTGAACCGGATACGGCACGGGCAGTCCCTCCCGGTGCAGTTCGCTGAGTGCGGCGAACTCGGCGCTGGCCCACTGGATCGCGATCATCGACCGGCCGGCCGCGGAGCGGCTGGCGATCGCCCGGTTCATGCGGGACTCGCGAACCCGCAGGCCCTCCAGGTATTCGCTGTCGCGCCGGAACATCTTGTGCTCAGATCCCCGGTACCGCTTGGCGGCGAGCAGGCACGACCGGTCTGTACCAGGCACATGTCGCCGCAGCAGGAAGACGTCGGCTTCCTTGCCGGTCTTCAGGATCCCGAGTTCGGTATCGACCGCGGCCAGATCGGTGACGAGCCACGGCGGGTGGGGCCGGGGTCCGCGCTCGGTGGGCGCCGACTGGTCCCAGGTGGACCACCGATCACCCTCGGGCAGACCGAACGTGCTGTCATCACCGGGCTCGGAAGGCAGCGAGCGACGATGCCGGTCGCGCTTGACGAAGCTGGGCTCGTCGTCGTCAAAGCGCCGCTTGCCGCGGCGCCACGAGGCAGAAGTGGGCACTGATGAGGCTCCTCAGGCAGGAAGTCCGGGCGGGCAGCGTGCAACGCACGATCGTCGTCAATGTGCGGCCCCCCTTCCTGCTCGATGAGCGTCGGCCCCGGCACGGTCCGTTCAGGCCAGTGCCATGCGCGGCCGAGGCTGCCATGCCGTTGCCGTGGCGGCAACTCATTTATCGCTGCGGCGGTGACCAGCCCGACATGGTGATGCCGCCGTGCGGCAACGGGCCTGACGTCAGGCGGCCACGGGCTGGGCCGCGCAGCTCGCTAGCCGGATCCTTCGGCGGCGCTCATAACGGAACGGGCCTGCTCCTCGCTGACCACGCGAGCGATGCCGACCGTGGTCCACCCGACGGTTTCCTCGAGTTCATCCCGCAGCATCGCCGCCTGGTACTCAATCGAGACCGGGCCAACTGCCACGAGATCGTCACGCTCGTTCTTCATAACCAGGACGTAGTTCACGTGGCTCCTTGGCTGCGCTGGGTCGCCGTTGCCAGCAAGTATCCACCGGAACGCCTGGCGGCAGGCCCGCGTTGCCCAGTCGTCCCTGGTTGCTGAAGGATGCGATATGTGCGTATTGATGAGCTTGAAACGATCGCGACTCGGTGCCTGCCCCCGGAGGTCAGCGAGTACTTCAGCCAGGGGGCGTTTGCGGGCCTGACGACGAGCGCCGCACCCGGCGCATGGGACCGGCTCCGGCTGCGGCCGCGCGTGCTCCGGGACGTCTCAAGAGTTTCGACGACGACCACCGTGCTCGGGCACGAGGTGGCCACGCCCATCCTGGTCGCGCCGACGGCCCTGCAGCGCGCGGCCCACCCCGACGGTGAGGTCGCGACTGCCCGTGCCGTCGCGGCGTCGGGCTCGCTGGTGGCCGTCTCCAGCAACTCAGGCTCAACCTTCGAGGACATAGCCGCGACCGGCGCGCAGTGGTGGCTGCAGGTGTACATCCGGCGCGACCGCGGCCTGACCGCGGCCATGCTGCAGCGCGCCCGTGACGCCGGCGCGACCGCGCTGGTGCTCACTGCCGATACGCCCGTGGTCGGCTACAAGCGGAATGCCGGGCAGCCGGCGACCGAGGTCTTCCCCGCGGAGCGCCAGCGCGTCAATATCGATGCGGCCGGACTGCCGGAGAGTGCGTTGATGCAGGCCAGCGACCTGACGCCCGACGACATCGGCTGGCTGCGTGACGTCACCGGCTTGCCGGTGATCGTCAAGGGAGTGCTGCGCGAGGACGACGCGCGCATGGTGATCGCTGCGGGCGCCGTCGCCGTCTGGGTCTCCAATCACGGCGGACGCCAGCTCGATCAGTCCATCACGACCGCGGAGGCCTTGCCCGGCGTCGTCGCGGCGGTGGCCGGCACTGAGGCCGAGGTTTACGTCGACGGCGGCATCCGCAAGGCTGAGCACGTGCTGGCGGCGCTGTCACTGGGCGCCAGGGCGGTGTTCCTTGGCCGGCCGGTGCTGTGGGCGCTGGCCGCCGGCGGCGATGTGCATCAGGGCGGCTTCGCCGGGGTAGCTCACCTGCTCACCGAGCTCACCGGGGACCTGGAGCACGTGATGACCCTGGCCGGAGCCCGGCATACCGGCGAGCTCACCCCTGATCTGGTCTGCTAGCTGCGATCGGCGGGCCAGAGCAGGGCGTCCTTGGCCGTCAGCCAGCCCATGACCCGCGGCACAAACAACCCGGCCCGGACCGCCGGGTCGTCCTCGGCCAGCTTGCGGGCGCGCTCTGGGGATCCGGCTCGGTAGATGCAGATCCCGGCGATGGCGTCGTCACCCCGAATCGGCCCGGCCACCATCAGCAGCCCGGCCGCGCGCATCCGGGCGAAGTGCCCGAGGTGCTGGCGCTGGATCGTCTCGCCGGTCTCGTCGTCCAGTGCCGGCGGGTCGGCGGCCCGCTCCAGCAGGACAAGCTGGTAGCGGTCGAACTCGGCCGGCGGCCCGCTTTCGGCAGTCACGACGAGCGACCTCAGCTGTTCGGCGTGCATGTCCAGGTGGAAGGCCGCGTTCCCCTCAACGAACGTGCCGATCGGGATCGGGCCTTCACGCACGATCTTGCCGTGGTCGCGGATGACGATGTGCACCTCCGTGCCCGCCCGTTCGCCCAGGGCCTCGGCGGCCCGCGCCAGCCTGGCCGCGGACCGGTCGACCTCGCGGGCCAGGCCTGCCAGCCCGCCGACCTCGTCCGCGTAGCTGGCGAGCTCGGCGTCGTCCACTCCGGTGAAGTTGTCGTAGGTGACCGGGTCGTCGGCGGCAGCGACCTTCTCGGCCGCCTCGGCGATGAGGTCGTTGTTGCGGGCTATGTGGGCGGCGATTAGCTCCGCGGGCCACTCGCCGTCCGGCGGCGGGCCGAAGCCGCCTGCGAGCAGGGACGCGGTGAACGGCGCGTACGCGGCTTCGAGGCTCTCGGATGACATCTTCGTCCCCTCCACGATGCGGACACGGGGACCCGGCGGCTCCGTGGGGCACAGCCGCCGGGCGTTTCGACAATGCCAACCGGCAGGCCAGGCGTCAAGGCGATGTCAGGTCAGCCACCGCGCCAAAACGGTCACCGAGGGCGGTCAGCCGGGCATCGGGCCGAGCACCTCGCCGCCTGGCAGTTCGGCCGCGATGGCGGCGAACTCTTCATAGCTCCAGGTCAGCTTGCCGGTACGCAGGTCCTCGATCACACCGTTCAGCCAGTCCAGTTCCGCTGCGGTGATGGCCCGCTCGTACTCGTCGTCCATCAGCGTGATCCTGGGCAGCGAGCCTGAGTACTGCGCGAGGCTGGCGTCCAGTTCGGCCAGCCTTGAGTTGACTGCCTGGGCTCGCTCCTGCATCGCCGCGAGCATCTGCTCGGGTCCGAGCAGCATCACGAACGAGAGCGCGGCGGGGAACTGCGGGAACTCATTGCGCGGCACCGCGATCATGTCGGACAGCCACGCGCTGGCGGCGGCCCGGCCGGCGTCGGTGAGCTGGTAGACGGTTCGCTCCGGGTAGCGCTGATCGCGCTCGGTGTGCAGGACCGTCACCAGGCCGGCCTGCTGCAGGCGCCGGATCGTCTTGTACAGGTTCGCCCGCTGGCCGACATTGATCACCTTGTCCTTGCCCCAGAGCTTGATGAGCCGCTGCATGGCGTAGGGGTGCATCGGCGCCGCATGTAGCAGGCCAAGCACGGCGACCGCGAGAGGGGATGGGCGGAACTCTTCGTCCATGCCCTCGAGCTTACTAGTTTCGAGCGCACTAGTGCCAGCGACGGGCCCGGTGGGCCGGGCAGGCCGTCGGCCCGCCTCCGCGTCGACGATCAGCCTCTAGTACAGCTGCATCTAGTATCTGTACAACTGGTTGCCAAGAGACTATCAGATCGAGTACTATCGCGTTTCGAGGTACTCGACTGTCGGCCTGAGGGCCACGTGAGGAAGGACTTGAGGATGACGGCCAGCACGACCGCCTTGACCGACTCGCGGCAGGGCCGTTACCCGACGATCGACGACCCGTCCGGGTGAGCGCCGTGCCCACCGAACTGAGCCAGGCGGGTGCGCCGCTACTCGAGGCCCGCGCGCTGACAGTGCGATACGGGAAGGTGACAGCGCTGGACCGGCTGGATGTCACGGCACCGGCAGGCAAGGTGCTGGCGGTGCTGGGCCCGAATGGCGCCGGCAAGACGACCTTCGTCAGGACGATCGCGACCCTGCGGCGGCCGGACAGCGGTGAACTGCGGGTGCTCGGCCGTGACGTCGTCCGCGATGCCGCCGGCGTGCGCCGCGACATCGGGCTGGCCGGGCAGTTCGCCGCGGTCGAGCCCGCGATGACCGGCCGGGAGAACCTGGTGATGATCGCGCGGCTGTTCGGGCACGGCAGCCGGGCGGCCAGGCGAGCCGCCGCGGCGATGATCGGACAGCTCGGCCTGGAGGCGGTCGCCGACCGGCGGACTGCCGGCTACTCGGGAGGGCAGCGGCGCCGGCTCGACC
>JASIBJ010000474.1 GCA_030045215.1 Streptosporangiaceae bacterium
CGGCGCACCGGCGCGTATCACAGCTCACGCATGTCCGTCGAGGTCGCGCTGGCCCCGCGTAACCAGGCCGGGCTGGCCCGGCAGCTGGAGGCCATGTATACCAGCGGCACCAGCGCTTACCATCACTGGCTGGCCAAGGGTCAGTTCGACGCCAGATTCGCTCCCTCGGCGGCCGAGCGAGCCGCCGTCGCGAGCTACCTGAGATCTGCGGGCTTGCGCGTCAGCAGCGGCTCATCGCCGTTCCTGATCCGGGCTACGGGCTCGAGCCGGCAGGTTCAGTCTGCGTTCCGCACCACTCTGAGCACGTACGTCGCCACGAGCGGCGAGCGTTACTTCGCCAACTCCGCGACTGCCCAACTCCCGGCGGGGCTAGCCCGCGAGACGCTCGGGATCATCGGGCTAACCAACACGGTTCGTGAGCACTCGCAGATCATCCGCCGACCCGGAAATAGCCGGCTGGGAGCCAAAGCGCTCAGCCGGCCGTCAACGTCGTCAAGCTCGGGCGCAAGCTGCGAGACCGGATACGTGACCGAGTCCGAGTTGTTCAACTACGTCAATGACAACACTCCCATCCCCTATGGCTACGGCGCGGGGCCCGGCTGCACCGGGCTGTCGCCGTCGCAGACCAACTCGATCTACGGCGCGCCGAGCGTCGGCGCGACTGGCAAGGGCGCCGGGATCGACATGGGACTGTTCGAGCTGTCGGCCTACCAGAAGTCCGACATCGACACCTGGGCGCATTACTTCTACGGGCCGAGGTACTCCCCGAGCCTGGTGAACATCAACGTCGATGGCGGCCCGCTGCACCCGATCTGCCCCGCAGGCGACGAGTGCCCAGCCGACATCAACTACTACTCGGGCGACATCGAGGTTGACGCCGACATCGAGATGTCGATGACAATGTCTCCCGACAACAGCCACATCCTCGTGTACAACGCGCCGAACGACTATACCGGCCAGACCTCGCTTGACGAGTACAACAAGATCGCGAACCAGGACGCCGCTGCGGTGGTGAGCTCCAGCTGGGGCGTCTGCGAGGACGAGATCACCGCGGGCTACGCGCAGGCGGAGAACGTGATCTTCGAGCAGATGGCCATGCAGGGGCAGAGCCTCTTCAATGCCTTCGGTGACAACGGCGCCTACGGGTGCCTGCCGTCGCCGACCTACGCGAACGCCGGGGATCCAGCCGATCAGCCGTGGGTAACGGGCGTCGGCGGGACGTCGTTCGAGAGCTACAACCCTGGCAGCAACCCGACCGCGAGCTACCCGACCGGAGCAGAGACCGTCTGGAACAGCTACAACCTGTGCAGCGACCAGCCCGCCAAACCCGCCAACGACAACCAGGGCGGGTTGTTCTGGTGTCTTGAGACCGGCGCTGGCGGAGGCGCCCCGAGCCAGTGGTGGGGCCGTCCGTCCTACCAGCACGGACCAGGCGTCGATAGTCCCTACAGCACGTACGGCAACGGCTCGACGAACTGTGCGCTGGCCGCCGTCGGCACTCCGTGCCGGGAAGGCCCGGACATCTCGGCCAACGCCGACCCGTTTACCGGGCCCGCCGAGTACTGCACGGGGAGCTCCAGCACGCCGTACAGCACCTGCGCCGCCTTCGAGAGCACAGATCCGGTGCCGGGCTGGTTCCAGATCGGCGGCACCAGTCTGTCGTCGCCGCTCTGGTCCGGGATCTTTGCCGACCGGGACAGTTACACCGGACAACGGGCCGGAAACGCCAACCCGTGGCTTTACATGCTGTTTGACACCGATCCCGGCGAGTACTTCCATGACATCACCGGCATCGGGCCGCTGCAGCGGATTGCCGACAACAACGGCCTCTACCCGAGCACGCCTGGCTACGACATGGCCACGGGCATCGGGACACCCAGAATGGCCGCGCTGATCACCGGGACCTGACCCCGAAAGCCAGCGCCGCGCGTGCGGGGGATGGCAGCACCCATCTCCCGCACGCGTCGGGTCACGCCGGGTGCCGCGAATCCATGCCGGCGCGCGTACGCGCGCGGCGCCGCGCACTCTTCGTTAGGGCAGCTTCCAGTCGAGCGGGTCCGCGCCTTGTTGCCGCAGCAGTTGATCGGCGCGGCTGAACGGCCGGGAGCCGAAGAAACCGCGGTCGGCTGACATGGGACTGGGGTGCGCGGACTGAATGATGGGCGTGCCACCGAGCAGATGCGCGAGATTCCGGGCGTCGTTGCCCCACAAGATCGCGACGAGCGGGCCGCCGCGCGTGGCGAGCGAGCGGATGGCCTGGTCGGTTACCTGCTCCCAGCCTTTGCCGCGATGTGAGCCAGGAGCACCCGGCTGGACCGTGAGCACCCTGTTGAGCAGCATGACGCCGCGCTCGCTCCACGGGCTCAGGTCACCGCTCGAGGGGCGCGGGAGGCCGAGGTCGGTCTCATACTCCTTGAAGATGTTGACCAGGCTGCCGGGCAGGCGCCGGACGTCAGGCGCGACGGAGAAGCTGAGGCCGACCGGATGGCCTGGCGTGGGGTAGGGATCCTGCCCGACGATCAGTACACGCACGTCCGCCAGCGGCTGGCGGAATGCCCGGAGGATGTTGTCGCCGCTCGGCAAGTAACTGCGGCCGGCCGCAATCTCGGCGCGCAGGAATTCGCCAAGTTCCGTGATACGCGCCTCGACCGGCTGCAGTGCCGCGGCCCAGTCCGGCGCTACAAGGTCTTGCAGAGGGCGTGCCGCCATGTCAGGACACTGTATCCGGCGATGACGGGCCGGACGCCGGACTTCGATCGCTTTCGTGCTCGCGACGCCGGCTCCGGTTTGGCAATTCCGTGAGATGCCGGCCTGGCGGTCTGCGTGCGTGCCAGGATGCGACAGTGACCTCGCCAGGCGGATTTTTCGTGGTAAGACCCACAAGTGTGCGGGCCGCTGTCGCTGTCGCGGCGGCCGTGTCGCTGGCTGGCTGCGCGGCGGCCGTCAGCCCGGCCGGCTCGGGCCGGGCGG
>JASIBJ010000475.1 GCA_030045215.1 Streptosporangiaceae bacterium
CGACATGCAGTTCTGCTGGGCCGCCTGAGTCCACAACAACGGAAGCCGCAGGTCAAGAGGGCGTCTGGCATGAGCGTCGTGGTCGTCGTCACGGCCTTCCCCATTCCCGAGCACCGCGCCGAAGTGGTTAAGGCCTTCGAGGCCGCGATACCGCGAGTGCATCAAGAACCGGGCGCTGAGGTGTACGCCCTGCACGAGGGACAGGACCGGCTGGTCATGATCGAGAAGTATGACTCGCCGCAAGCACGATCGGAGCACCTCAAGGGCGCCGCCCTCGCCGACCTGCGCTCGGCCCTGGACGGCAAGCTGAGCCGCGGTCTTGACGTGCAGGTCCTCGTGCCGCACCCGGCCGGGGACGCCAGGAAAGGTGCACTGTGACGGCTCGCCGGCCTGCCGATCAGACGAACTGCTGGCCGCCGTCGATGTCATAGGTCGCCCCGGTCAGGGCCGTGTTGGTCATGATGTGAACGGCCAACGCGGCGACGTCGGCGGGCGTAACGACGCGGCCGATCGGGAGCGTCTCGCGCAGCTCCTTCCGGCGCTTCTCGAGTTGGTCTCCGAGCAGTGACGCCGACAACGGGGTGTCGACGAAGCCGGCCGCGATGAGATTGACGCGCACGGGCGCGAGTTCGAGCGCGAGGGTCGCCGCGAACGGAGGCAGCGCGGCTGTGGCGGCCGGGACAATCCCCAGCCCGCGACTGATACGCCGGCCGCCGGTGCCGCCCATGAACAGCAGCGTGCCGCCGGCCCGCATCTTGCCGGCGGCGCTGCGCGCGACCTCAAGCGCCAGCGCGACATGATCGCCGAGCGCGTCTTCGACCTGGGCCGCGTCCATCTCCAGCAGGGGAGCGTAGCTCGGGCCGCCGGCCGTGACCATCACGTGGTCGATCGGCGTGGGCAGATCCCGGAAGAACGCCTGCAGGGAGGGCGTGTCAGTGGCGTCGAAGGCCGCCGTCCGCTGCGCCCCGACCTCGTGGGCTGCCTGGCTGAGCCGGTCGGAATTGCGGCCGGTCAGGATGACCTCGGCCCCCTCAGCCCGAGCGCGCCTGGCTGTCTCGAGGCCGATGCCTGCGCTGCCACCGATCACCACGACCGTCTGCCCGGCCAGTTCGGGCTCGTGCCGGGGGCTTGCAGCAGTGGCCGCGGCGGTCATAGCGGCAGCTCCGCGCCGGTCTGCTCGGCCACCATGTACTTGGCGTACCAGTCGGGCCAGTCCGCGTCGGCATGACCGATCCGCTTCTCGTGCTCGCCGTGCGCGGTGGCGGCTCGGGTCATCGCGCCGGCCAGGTCGTCAGCGGAGCTGAAGGCGACCAGACCGGGATCAACCCGGCCTGGCAGGCGTGCGGTGACCTCCTGAAGCAGCCAGCCATTGCCGTCCGGGTCGCTGAGGGCGGCGAACGAGCCATAGCTGGCGTGATCGGGCGCGGGTCCGCTGGCGCGCTCGAACACGCCGTCACCGTCGCGGAACCGGCATGCGGTCCCGATCGCGCAGTGGAACACCTCGCTCACCTCGGCACCGCGGCTGACCAGCGCCTCGCGCGCGGCCTGAATGTCAGAAACGGTCAGCATCAGCCCCTGGGCTGACCCAGGCGAAGCACTGGTGACATTCGCGCCGAACTGGACCGAGCAGCCCGAGCCGGGCGGGGTGAACTGGACCAGCCGGAACCCATCGGCGGACCGGTCGGCATCAAGCCGCCAGCCGAGCCTGGAGTAGAACTCCTTGGCCCGGTCGACGTCCGAGACCGGGACAACGAGCACTTCGAGCGGCATGTCCACGATCTCTGCGCTCCTGCCTGCGTTCCCGCTGCGGCCTTCGCTCGTACTCACCGCGGCCTCCCTGGGCTGATATGGATGACGTCGCGAGCTTCCCGCTGTGTCATACCCCGGGACACGCCCGGCTGCTCTACGGAGAAAACCGTCATATCCGCCTAGGGCTAATGAACCTCTCCGCCTCTGAAAGACGTCCAGCGCTGACGCCGTCTTCTTCTGTGCCCGCAGTGCAGCTTTCGCCGCGGTGATGCTGGGAATGACGGCATTTGCCGCCGTACCGAGTCCGTTCGTCCGCGGAGACGGCCATCGGCCGCTAACGGCCAAGGGGTGGAAATGCCGTGGTTTCCGGAATTCGTTACTGCCGTGGAACTGGCGCGCAGGCAGGCTCGCGCCGCGGGTCAAGCCGATCCGGTCGGGCAGTACGTCACCGCGCTGAACGCGGGCGACACTCGTGTCCTGGAGACCGCCTGGCCGGGTCACGTGGTCGTCCATGATGCGCGCGCCGGTGAGGTTCGCGGGCGCAGGCAGCTGCGGCACTTCGTGGGCGGAAGTCAGTCCTGGCTGGCCGAGCACCACGCGCGGATGGAGCTGACGACGCCGCCTCAGGCCGCCGATACTGAAGCCGGCGAGCGTCGAGCCCGGCGACGTCATCGGCCGGCACCTCACCGCGCTGGAGGCGGGCGACACCGAAGCGGTACTGAGCACGTTCCGGCCTGATGGCTACGTGCGCGAGCCGATCGGACCCCATGCCAGCCATCGCGGCACCGACGACGGAGTGAGCTGTGCGCGGAGTACAACTGCGTGCGCTGGGGCCGGTATGACCCGCCGCCCCAGACCGGACTCGCCGTCTATGAACGGGGTCACGGCGGACTACTGGCTGCAGTCCGCATTTACGACGACATCGAGGCGCCGGCCAGTGCCGATGGCCCGGACGCAACTGCCGGGACAGCCGAATGAATGCCGGTTATCTCCCGACTGGTGCCGGGAATGAGATCAGGCGTGGGAAAGTGACGTAACGGGCCGAGGACAGGCCGCTCATTTGGCGACAGGGGGCTGCGGATGTCGGGCACTGATTACGACGTGATCGTCGTGGGCGGTGGTTCTCCGGGCGAGCATTGCGCCGGGGAACTGGCGGACGGCGGGCTGCGCGTCGCGCTGGTGGAGCGTGAACTGGTCGGGGGCTCGTGCTCGTATTACGCATGCATCCCGTCCAAGACGCTGCTACGCCCAGGCGAGGCCGTGCATGACGCGCGCGAGGCCGCCGCCACGGCGCAGGTCGACGTGGCGCAGGCGCTGGCGTGGCGAGACTTCATGGTGTCGGACTACTCCGACGCCGGACAGGAACGCTGGCTCGCGGACAAGCACATTGACCTGCTGCGCGGCACCGGCAAGCTGGCCGGGACCGGCGTGGTCGAGGTCAACGGGGTGCGCCATACTGCCGAGAACGTGGTGCTGGCGACTGGCTCGGACGCGGTCATCCCGCCCGTATCGGGCCTGCGCGGACTCGACGGGGTGTGGACCAACCGCGAGGTGACGGGGATGAAGGCCGTCCCCCGCCGCTTGGTCATCCTTGGCGGCGGGCCGGTCGGCGCCGAGATGGCCCAGGCGGTCAGGCGCCTCGGCGGCGAGGTCGCCCTGGCTGAGGCTGACGCTCACGTGCTCGCGCGCGAGCCCGTGCCGCTTGGGCTGGCACTCGGTGAGGTCCTGCGTGCCGACGGCATCGACCTTGAGCTGGGCGCCGAAGCTACCGCAGCCCGGCGGGATGGGGAGGAGTTCGTCCTGACCCTCAACAACGGCCGGGAGCTGCGCGGCGACCGCCTGCTCGTGGCGACCGGCCGGCGTCCACGAGTGGACGGAATCGGCCTGGAAACCGTCGGCGTCCATGCCGACAAGCACGGAATCCCGGTCGACCGGCAGCTCAGGGCGGGGGACCGGCTGTGGGCCATCGGCGATGTCACCGGCATCCGGCTGCTGACTCACGTTGGCAAGTACCAAGGCGAGGTTGCCGCCGCTAACATCCTCGGCGAGCACCGCGAGGCTGACTACGAGGCCATACCGGACGTGGTCTACACCGACCCGCAGGCCGCCGCAGTGGGTTCGGCCGACGGCGAGTTCACGAGCACCATCCCGCTCTCGGAAGTGGCTAAGACGGCCACATACAGCAGGGCGTATGCCAAGTCCAACAGCTTCCTGACGCTGCTGTCCGACGGGCAGCGGCTGACCGGCGCCTACGCTCTTGGACCTGAAGCCGGTGAGTGGCTGCAGCAGGCCACCCTGGCTATTCGCGCCCGCGTGCCGCTGGCGGTGTTGCGCGACACCATTCAGCCGTTCCCTACCTTCAGCGAGATCTACGTCGACGCCCTCAAGGCCCTGCGCCGCAGCATCGCTGCCGGCGCGGCCTGAGACGCGGCCCACCTCAACCAGGGGAACCGGGCTCGGCTCCGACCGATCGCCACCCGCTGAGCGGTGGAAGGAAAGCACCATGGAGAGCTTGCCGATCAGCGACTATGCACTGTTGTCAAACTGCCGCACGGCTGCCCTGGTCAGCAGGGACGGCTCGGTCGATTGGTTGTGCTTTCCCCGGTTCGACGCGCCGTCGGTTTTCTGCCGCCTGCTGGATCCGGGCGGTGGGAGCTTTGCGATCCGGCCTGCGGGCGAGTTCGACGTCAGCCGCAGGTACCTGGATCAGACCATGGTGCTCGAGACGACGTTCACCGCACCGGGCGGCACCGCCGTGCTCACCGACGCGCTGGCGGTCGGCTGGAATGAGCGCGGCCATGATCTTGGCAAGCACTCGCCGTCCATGCTGGTGCGCCGGCTGGCCTGCACCGGCGGCGAGATCGACGTCGATGTCCATTACGCGCCCCGGCCGGAATACGGTCTCATCCACCCGATCCTCATCCCGGTCGACGGGGGCATCGCCGCACGCGGTGGAGCAGACCGGCTGTTGCTGGCGACGTCGGTGAAGTTTGAGGTCCGAGGCGATACGGCCACTGCCCGGATCCGGCTGGCGGCAGGCGAGACCGCGGTGTTCGGCCTCCGCCACGGTCCGATGTCCGCCCCGCCGCTGGACTCGTGGTCCGCCGAGCGGCTGACTGGCCGTCTGGACGACACCGCGGAGGGCTGGCGCTCCTGGTCGGCCATCCATCAGAGCTATGACGGACCCTGGCGAGACCTGGTGCAACACTCCGGGCGCGTGCTGCGCGCGCTGTCGTTCGTGCCCACTGGTGCGATCGTGGCCGCACCAACGTCGTCCCTGCCGGAGGTCATCGGGGGCGAGCGCAACTGGGACTACCGCTACACCTGGGTGCGCGATGCGAGCCTGACCATGGCGGCGCTGTGGGTGGCGGCATGTCCGGACGAGGCGAACGACTTCTTCGTGTTCCTTGCCGATGCGGCCGCGTCCGACCTGGGGCCGGGAGCGGACCTGCAGATCATGTTCGGCGTCGGAGGAGAACGGGACCTCTCCGAACGGCAGTTGCCGCACCTGGCCGGGTGGCGGGCGAGCCGGCCCGTCCGGGTCGGCAACGCCGCGTGGCTTCAGCGCCAGCTGGACGTATACGGCGAGCTACTGGGTGCCGCCCAGCGGCTGATTGACCACCTGGGCGAGCTCGATCCGGTGTCCCGGCGGTTCCTGGTTGCGGCCGCCGACGCAGCCGCCAGTCACTGGCGGGAAAAAGACCAGGGCATCTGGGAGGTCCGCGGCGAGGCTCGCGACTTCCTGTACTCCAAGCTGATGTGCTGGGTCGCGCTGGACCGGGCGATTGCTCTGGTCGGCTACCTGGGGGCCGAGGACCGGCTGCAGGACTGGGCCGCCGCCCGGGATGAAATCCGGGATGCCATCCTCACGCACGGCTGGAGCGAGCGGGCCGGTGCGTTCACTCAGGCCTTCGGCAGCGATGACCTCGACGCCTCCAGCCTGATGCTGGCCATGACCGGGTTCCTGTCCCCCGCCGACCCGCGGCTGCGGGCGACGGTCAGCGCGACCGCCGAGCGGCTCACGGACGAGCGCGGCCTGGTGTATCGGTACCGGCGCAAGGACGGGCTGGCCGGTAAGGAGGGCACGTTCCTGCTGTGCACGTTCTGGCTGGCAGAGGCGCAGGCGCTGGTCGGCGACGTCGATGCAGCCATCGCCACTTTCGAGCGCGGCATTGCCACCATGAACGACGTGGGCCTGCTGCCCGAGGAAGTCGACCGTGACAGCGGTGAGATGATCGGCAACTTCCCGCAGGCGTTCAGTCATGTCGGGCTGGTCAACGCTGCGTGGGCGATCAGCCAAGCCCAGTGTGTGAGCTGATCAGGTCCGGGGCGTCGTCATCGCGACCACGTGCACCACTGGGCTCGCTGGCGCGCTCCGAACATCCGTCAGCTGACGGATGTCTTGGCCTGAAACTTGCATGAGACTTTCTCTGCGGGTCCCAGAGGAAGGCAGGCACAGTTGGACGGCACAGGACTACGGAAGAACTTCGCCGAGGTCGCCGCGCACGGTGATGAGGTCCCGCTGTTCTTCTACTCCGACCTCTTCGTCAAGCACCCGGAAGTCCGGGAGATGTTCCCGATCTCGACCGAGGCCCAGCGCGGCCACTTCGTCCATGCTCTGGCGAAGATTGTTGCCAACGTTGATTGCCCAAGCGACCTGACCCTGTTCCTGCAGGCGCTGGGCCGTGACCATCGGAGGTTCGGCGCGGGAGCCGAGCATTACGTCGCGGTTGGAGCCAGCCTCCTGGCCACATTGGAATATTTCTCCGGGCCATCCTGGACGCCAGAGCTGCGGTCTGACTGGAGCGCGGCATACGAACTCGTCGGTTCTGTCATGGCGGCAGCGGCGGAAGCCGGTGAACTGCCGCGCCCCCCGTGCATGACGGAGGGCCGCATACACATGGAGTACGTCGGGTGGAGCGAACCTTGACCGCCACAGCATGGTTCGACGAGCAGGGCACGATGGATCCCAAGGAGCTGCTGACGGCGAGCTTTCCGCGGACGCGGCTGGGTCGGCGCGGCTACGAGGAGGAGTCGGTCCGGGCGTTCCTGCGCGCCGTGCACGCCGACTATGTGCGCCTGGTGGACGAGCGGACATCGCTGTGGAAGGACGTGCAACGGCTTCGTCGCCGGATCATTGCCGGACAGGCCAGCGGCGCCTTTGATGGCGTGCTGGCGCGCGAAGCGGACGGGCACATTCATGCGGTCCGAGTGCTGTCGGCCGCCCAGCTCACCGCCCACCAGTACGTGGCCGACGCCGAGGCCTACAGCAGCAAGCTGACCGAGGAAGCCAGGCTGCACCGAGATGAGATCATGCACGAGGCGCAGCGCTACTCGGACAGGGCCCTGGAGGAGGCGCACGCTAAGGCGCGTGAGGCCGCGGCTTCCGCGCTTGACACGGCGCCATCTCCGCAGACCGACCACCAGCAGCAGGCCGCGCGGGCGGAACTGGCGTATCTGCGTACCTATAGCGACGTATACCGAGCGCACTTGCGGGCTTACACCGAAGGAATCCTGCGGGGAATCGAGGACTGGGCGGGCAAGGAAGCAGCCTCACTGGAGAAGGTCGAGAACCGCTCGCCCGTAACTGCGCTGCCGGCGTCTGATGGCAGCCCATAGCATCACCGAGAAAGCTGCGACATAAGGAGTTCTCGGGTTACTAATCGCGGCGCAACACCGATGCCAAGTCTCTAATTGGGAACGCGGTCGCCTCCCCAACGGTCACGCGTCGTTTACGAGAGAATTCCAGGCACCATTTAGATCAAATAATCTTGCGACTTCGGCGCACCTTCTCCGATTCACTCAAGATGGCCCAGCGGCATCTCGCCTCGCTGGGGCCGACTCGATCGGCTGACAGCGTCAGCGAGATACCGCGGAGCCTATCTTCCGCGTCTTGTAGCGAGTGGGAAGCGAGTTGCTCATTCAGCCGGGGAAGCGCCGAATCCTGCCACCGCCCGCACTCGGCAACGAAGCAGAGCCGCGGAAGCCGAACAGACGATGATGCTGGTCAGTACATCCAGGGAATGTTGAAGTCTTGGCCGCTGGCGCTCGTCGCGCTATGGGCGCTGACCTGGGTAATTGCGTATCCTGACGTCGCGACGGCGCCCACGCCCAGGCCGAGGAGCAGGGCCATGGCCGGAAGTCTGTGGGCTGCGAGCTTTGCTAGTTCGGAGCGCTGCGCGGCCCTGGCATGCTTGCCCGGAACGGCCCGGGCCCGCATATGGTGGTGTGTAGTCGATTGGTGTGTCTTCATCGGGACGATCCCCTTGTCGGTGACTGAAGTCGCTGGATCTGCGCAGAGCCTTTCGCATAAGAAACTACACCTGAATACACCAGTACAGTCGCGATTCCGATAGATCCTGGCGGCATTTTCCAGGGTGACTCGCCTTGCGCGCGTCCATGCGTGCCGAGGACGGCTCCGGACGTCATTATCAGCGTCAGATTGACGCTGATCTCCGGTATCGGGGACGTGATTGAGGCCGTCGGCCAGGCCCGTCCACCGAGCCAGGCGCCGGTGCACGCCTTCGCGCCCTGCGAACTAACTAGCGAGTGAGATTGCGGTGAAAGTTGCGTCGCAAGGTGAAGAGAAGTGAGTAGCTGTTCCCGTGTTGCGTAATTTCATTGGGGAGCTAATACTGAGAACAGGCCAGAGCAGGTTTTAGGGCAAAGGCAACCCTGGCGCGCAACATCGGGGTGGGCTGTGATCATGTGCCCGAGTGCTAGATGATGCAAGGCGACCATGGAATTCCTGGCGCTCGGACCGATTGAACTGTGGTCTTCGGGAGAGCGACGCGATCTCGGGTCGGCTAGAGCGCGATCGCTGCTGGTGATGCTGCTGCTGACGCCGCGGACGATGCTGCCGACGGAGACGCTCATCGACCGGCTGTGGGATACGCGCCCGCCGGCCAAGGCCAGGGAGACCCTCTCTGTCTACATCGCCAGGCTGCGGGCATCGCTACGGCAGGCGGTGGGCGACGAGGTGCGGCTCCTCGGCGGTGCGCAAGGCGGCTACTTACTCGAAGTCGATCCTGAGGCAATCGACGTGCACCGGTTCCGCCGGCTGCGCCGGCAAGCCGCTGCCCTCCGCGCGAGCGGTGATTATGACGACGCGGCCGGACTCCTGCATCAGGCCGACGCGCTCTGGCGCGGCCAGGCGCTGGCCGGCATTCGCGGCGACTGGGTGACGCGGATGAGGGACGTTCTCGAGGAGGAGCGCCGGGCCGCCATCATCGAGCGCATCGAGTGCGAGCTGG
>JASIBJ010000476.1 GCA_030045215.1 Streptosporangiaceae bacterium
CGGTCTGCATGCCCGCGACGGTACCGACGCCGGCGTCCGGCGTCGTCAGCCAGACAGCGGACATCCGCCGTCATCACATTGGCGGATACTGACTGGCTGCGCCACTCTTGCCCGACCAGCACGGCGCGGCTAGGCCGCCCGCACCCGTGCCCGCAGGCCTATCACTGCTGGTCGCCGCCCACTTGCAGGGCTACCACTGGGTCCCGTTCCACTGCAGGATAAAGCCGTCGCCGCCGTCGGTAACCCCGACCGCCCAGGCGTCACCGGAGGAGTACGCGGCTACCCCGACCAGGATCGCTCCGGTCGAGCCGGCGATCGAGATCTCCGGCACCGGCACCCCCTGCCACCTCCGGCCCGTCCAGTGGAGGATCACCCCGCGCCCTGCGGGCGCCTGCCCGACCGCCCAGGCCGTGCCGTCCGGCGAGACCGCTACCGAGTTCAGCCACGCTTCGCTGGCCGATCCGGGGGTCCGCACGCGCCGCCAGGACGACCCGGTGTAGCGCATGATGAGCGGCCCGCCGCCAACGCGGCCGACCGCCCAGGCCCGGCCGTGCGGGGCGAGGGCCAGGGACTGAAGGTATCCGCTTTCGATGTCAGGACTGGCGATCACCCGCCACCGCGTTCCCTGCCACCGGGCGAAAGTGGTGAAGTATCCCGGCAGCCCCTGGCCGACCGCCCAGGCGCTGTCTGCCGACCCTGCTGCGACGCTGCTGAGCGATGTCGCGGTCAGCGCGGGATTGCTGGATGACGGCAGCGACTCCTCGCGCCACTTCCCGCCGGTCCAGCCCAGTATCAGCGCGTCCTGGCCGCCGTCCCGCGGGAAGGAGCTGCCCACTGCCCAGGCCGCGCCGGACTTGGTGACGGTCACGCTGTACAGCCCGGCCGGGGCCCGCGGGTTCGGGCTGGGTACCCGGCTCCAGCGTGCGCCGTTGAAGTGCAGAATCAGCGTGCGGCTGCCGTCCGGGCCGCTGACCGCTCCGACCGCCCACACGTTGCGGGCCGAGCTGGCCGCAGCGCCGGCCAGCACGGCAGAGCGACGCAGGGCCGGTCCGGGGAATGTGGCCCAGGCGCGGCCGTTCCAGTGCGCGATCAGGATCGACTCCGAGCCGTAGGCCATCTGGCCGACCGCCCAGGCGTCGTCAGCCGAGATCGCCGTCACCGCGTTGAACTGGCCGGCGGTGGTGGTGTAGACCGGCGGGGTCAGCGCCGCCGGTTCCTCGGTGGCCGCCCCCACCGTCGCGGCCGGCGCAAGCACGGTGCTGGCGGCGAGAGCACAGCCCGCCCCGGCGGCCAGCACCAGCAGATCCCGATGACGTGCGGAGAGCTTCGTGCGGTACATTCCGGCCCCCGGTCACTGCGATAAGAAAGGCTTAGAGTTGCGGTGAAAATATCATCCTCGTGAGCTAAGCAGCAATACCGAAGAAAGGTGGTAATACGAGTCACAGGGCGGAAGAGAACCACCGCCTGGAGCACGGGGATACGACGGCGGCGATGAAGCCAGCTCCTCAGCCGACGGCGCGGAAGCTAGAGCATGTGTGGTCGCAATCCAGCGGCCATAAGGTGGCGTACGTGGCGAACTTCGTGTCGGGGGTGACCATTGACTGCGTGGACCCGGAACGGGTCGCGCGCTTCTGGAGTGTCCTGCTCGGTCGCGAGCCGGGGCCGTCGCAGGACGGCTGGGTCTATCTGGGCCATCGCGACGATCCGGAGCCGCGGCTGGTGTTCCAGCCGGTTCCCGAGCCGAAGGCAGGAAAGGTGCGCATTCATCTTGACGTGACCGTCGACGACGTCAACGAGGCCATCGAGCTCGTTACCGCCCTGGGCGGACGGACCACCGGCGAACGACACGACTACGACGAGGGCGCAGTCGTCGTCATGGCCGATCCCGAGGGCCACGAGTTCTGTCTTGTGCAGTACTACTGAGAGGCTAGCCCGCCGGCACCAGCGCCGCCGTTCGCCGCGGCGCACCGCTAACGGACCGAGCAGTCCGAACTCCATCCCCTGTCACCACTCGCCACGGACCTCGCCTGCCGCGTGCTGATCGAATGCTAACGCGGTGTTAGGGACATGGGTGAAGGTCATTGCTGGGCCCGTGCCAGCGGGCTGGTCGAACGCCGGGCGCATGGCCTGGACGGGGACTCAACTGTCGGGAGCGCAGCATGCTGAACCGCAGCATCCGCAGATTTGCCTTAACCGCAATCACGATCGTGTCGGCAACCGTGCTCACAGCCCTGGGCGCCGGCGGCGCATCGGCCGCGGCAACGGCGGGCAGCCAAGCCGCACCGTTATCAAAGAATCCTCCGGCAACCGCGACGCCTCCGCAGCTGACCCTGCAGGACGCAGTACAAAGCCTAGGCGCGACAACATACCGAGACGCGTACGGCGGCATGACAGTCTCGCCGACCACGCAGGAGAGCGCTGTCCCGAGCCACATCACAATCTATGTCGTGACTGCAGCCACGGACGCGACTCAGTTCCTTTCCGCCGTGCGGAAGGCCGCAGCCACCCCCGGCGGCAGGGCAACGTCGTACTCGATAGTCGATGTGCGAC
>JASIBJ010000049.1 GCA_030045215.1 Streptosporangiaceae bacterium
CCGGCTGCAGTACTCGACGGTGATGGGCCGAGCGGCCCGGTCCGCCGAGCGGCGCGCGGTGCCCGGCCGAAGGCCGCGCACCGCCGGGCTCCAGTTTCCGTGCGCCCGCGCGGAACTCGTGGTCCTGCTCAACCAGATTGCTGCCGAGTTCGCAAGCCGGACGCCACCAGGCACGCCCAGATTGTGGGTCACGAGCCTGACGCGCAGCGTGGCCTATCAGCGCAATCTCCGTGCCCTCGGATACGCGGCCTTGCTGCCAAGCGCCCACTGCGTCGGATATGCCGCCGACGTGGAGGTGGCCTGGTTCCGCCGGTTCGACGCCGACCGGACCTTGCAGGCGGTCCTGCTCGAGCGTCAGCGTGCGGGCGAGATCAACGTAATCGACGAGGGCCAGGCCTGGCACGTGTGCGCCCGTCCCGGCGCGGGCCGCGCGCTGCGGCTGATGCCCGAGCAGCTGACCGGCAGCTGAGCGCGGTGTGCGGGATCGGGCTCATCGTCGGCCCCGAAGTGGCGTCGCCGCCTGGTCCGGCCGAGTCTGGCCTGGCCGGAACCGGCGGGTCCGGCGTCGGCGCGGCGGACCTGGCACTGTTCCGGCGGATGCTGGACTCGCTGGCTCCGCGCGGCGAGGTCGAGGAGACCGTATGCGAGCCGGGCCTGCTCGCGGGCACGCAGCGGCTGCGCATCGTGGACCGAGAGCGGGCCGCTCAGCCGTGGCAGTCCGCCGACGGCCGGTGGCTGCTGTGCTACAACGGCGAGCTCTTCAATTACCGGCAGCTGCGCGCTGAACTGCTCCGGCTCGGCCGAGAGTTTCGCAGCGAGAGCGACACCGAGGTGGTACTCGAGGCCTTCGCGCACTGGGGCGAGGATGCGGTCGCGCGGTTCCGCGGCGAGTTCGCGTTCGTCATCGTGGATCGGCTCCGGGGCCGGGCTTACCTGGCCCGTGACCCGGTCGGGGTGAAGCCGCTGTACTGGTCGACCGGTGCCGGACGGCTGTACATCGCGTCGGAGGTCAAGGCGCTGGTGCCGACCGGCCTGCCGGTGGCTGAGGTTCCGCCGGGGCATCATGGCTGGGTCTGCCTCGCCGGGGCCGCGCCACTTCTCGGCCCGCTCCTGACGCCGTACGTCGACCTACAGCTTCTCGGCCAGGACAAGGACGCCATCGAAGATCCGGCCGAGGCCGCTAAGCAGTTGCGGCTCGCTTTGGAGGACAGCGTTCGGGTGCGGGTCGACACCGACCTGACCGTGGGCGTGATTTTGTCGGGCGGGCTGGACAGCTCGCTGGTGCTGCTGCACGTGCGGGAGATGCACCCGGATTGCGTGGCGCTCACGATCGGATCGGCCGACAGCGAGGACCTGCACTACGCCCGCCGCCTCACGGCCGACCTCGGAGTCCGGCACGAGGTCGTGTCGGTGCCCGGTCTCGGCATCGGACCCCGCTTGGTCCGCGAGGCTATCCGGATGTCGGAGCTCACCGAGTACGGCGACATCATCAACGCCGTCGTATCGGTGCCGCTCTTCGCGCGCGCCCACGAGCTGGGCATCAAGGTCGTGCTGACCGGAGACGGCTCGGACGAGCTGTTCGGCGGGTACGCGATGTACGAGCGGATCGGGCCGGCGTCGTCCCGGCGCCTGTTCCAGCACAAGATCAGAAACCTGCACCGCACTGAGCTGCAGCGAGTCGACCGGGTGAGCATGGGCCAGGGCGTCGAGGCCAGGGTCCCGTTCCTTGACCTGGCGCTGGTCGAACTCGCGATGCGGATTCCTGCGAGCCTGAAGATCCGCGACGGCCAGGAGAAATGGATCGTGCGGCGCGCGTTCCGCGACATGCTGCCCGCCTACATCCTGGAGCGGCCGAAGAACCCGATGTCGCACTCCTCCGGCCTGCACGAGCAGGCGCGGCTGTACCGGCCGTTGTTTGCCCGGATCCAGCGGTCGTACGGGTATGACCGGCTCGATCCCGTTCGCCGCGACTTCTCGATCGTCCTCGACCAGTGCGGTTATGACCTCGACCGAGCCGTCGCATCGGGACGGGCTCGGCCCGACTACACGGTCGGCGAGCACACTCGCGACCTCCTCGGCGCGCTCCGGTGGAACACGCTGAGGGCACTGCGCCACGTCGCGAGTCCGCCAGGCGCCCCAGCGCCGGAAGCTGGCCGATCGCGACGGCCGAGTTCGCGGCTGGGGTCGGGCTAGCTCGCGACCGGCCACACCTTCGGACTGTCGGCGCCAGTCTCTAGCATGGGCAGGCGGGCGGCAATCCAGGAGGGCATCGATGGCTGACGCCGATGACGTGCGCCGCCTCGCGCTGGCCCTGCCCTATGTCGAGGAGATCAACTGCGACGGCTTCGACTTCCGCGTCGGAGGCAAGGGTTTCGTCTGGTCGTACCCGGAGCGTCGGCCGGGCAAGCCGCGAGTGCTGCGTACCGACATCGCCGTGCTGTTCGTCGGCGATGAGGCCGAGAAGCAGGCCCTGCTTCTCGGCGAGCCTGGCTTGTTCTTCACGACTCCGGGCTACGACGGCTGGCCCCTGGTGATGGTCCGGCTCGATGCCGTCGGCGCCGACCGCCTGGCCGAGCTGGTCACCGACGCGTGGCGCATGCGTGCCCCTCAATCGCTGATCAGCGAGATTGACTAGCGATGCGGCCGCACCCCAGTTCCGCCGCGGTCAGCAGGGTCACGCGTGCGGCCTGATCAGCGGGACAGGGCTGCTGACTCCTGCGTCTGCCGCCGGCACCCGGTGTGATCGCCGAAGGCTTCCGGCTGCTGCCAGGCCTCGTGGAGCCGATGCTCGCCACGCCACTGCACGCCTGTGGCTGCTGCCGACGCCGGAGTTCCGCCGGACTGCCTTCGACAGCCGGGGCGCGCTATGGGAGATCGCCCGCAAGACCGGCGATCCGGAAAGGGCCCTGAGTAATCTGCTCGAACGCGACCGGATGTTCACCGACTGCCTGCGCCGGGACCTGAAGCGCCTGGGCCTGCCCGCCATCGAGATCAGTACCGGCATGACCGAGGACGACCTCGCCGAGCGGGTCACGGAGGCGTTGGGACTCTGAGCGGGGTCTTCGCCGCAGAGTGCATATCTAGCAGAGTGCATATCTATTTGACCTAAGTCGGCCGCTGCGGGGGTCCTGCGAGCCGCGCCCTTGACGAATTAGATGAACGTTCGTTTAATTCTGTCATGGGTCGCATTGCTGGCGTCACGGCTACCGAGACCCGTGAACGGCTGCTCAAGGCAGCCGCGGCGGTATTCGCGGAACGCGGGTACGACGGCGCCCGGGTGGCCGACATCGCGGCGGCCGCGGGCGTGAGCAACGGCGCGATGTACGCGCACTTTGGCTCGAAGGCCGAACTACTGGTCGGCGCGCTGCGTACGCACGGGCGGCAGGTACTTGCTGAAGCCCTCGCGGCGGACCCTGACAAGTCGATCATGGATGTGCTGCTCAGCATCGGCCGCGGGCTTATCCGCGGCACCGACGCCGGGGGCTCGCTGTTGGTCGAAGCGCTAGTCGCAGCCCGGCGGGACGAGGACGTTGCCCGGCCGATGCGGCGCTACATCGGCGAACGAGCCGACTGGCTCGCCGATCTCATGCGGGTGGCCCAGGACCAGCAGGAGCTCGACCCCGGGCTGTCGCCGGTTGCGCTCGCGCACTTCTGCCTTCTGCTGTCGATGGGCAGCGCGCTTGTGACCCCCGCGCTGCATGCGGTCGACGACGCCGAATGGGCCGCGTTGCTCGGCCGCGTGGTGGCCGGCCTCGGACTCGCCGGAAGCCCGCCAGCCGTCGTGGCCGCGCGGACGGGCAACGAGCAATGAAGGTGCGAATTAACCACGACGTCTGTCAAGGGCACGGGCGCTGCTACGACTTGGCTCCCGACCTCTTCGGCGACGACGAAGAGGGCTTCGGCCAGGTCCTGGGCGACGGCGTGGTCCCGCCAGAAAAGGAGCGCGAGGCGCGCCTCGCGATCGCCAACTGCCCAGAGCGCGCGATCGAGGTCATTGAGGAGAGCTGACGTGCCACTTGACGAGCGGTTCCCCAGGGACTTCAACGAGACGCGAGAAAACCGGCCACTCGGCGTACGCAACGAGATAGTCACCGGCCCGGTCTCCGACTGGTCGACAGACTTCTCGCACCTCGAGGACGAGTGGTCGGACGACCCGTACGTGATCCAGGACGACCTGCGCGAGCGCTGCCCGATCGCCCACACCAGCCGGTTCGGTGGCGGGTGGCTGCCGGTCCGCTACGAAGACGTGTCGGCGATCGCCTACGACACCAAACGCTTCTCTTCGCGCGCGATCATCATGAGCAACTTCCGGCCGCCGAAGGAACTGGCTCCGATCGGGGGCTCACCGCCGATCTCGTCTGATCCGCCGTTCCATCACGACGCCCGCAAGCTGCTGCTCCCGGCGTTCACCAAGACCGCGGTCGGGCGGCAAGAGCCCGCGACCCGGGCGTTCTGCCACTCGCTCATCGACGCGTTCGACGGGAGTGAGGTCGTCGACGCCGCTGCCGACTACGCGCAGCACATTCCGATGCGGGTCATCGCGAACATGCTCGGGTTCCCGCCCGAGGACGGGCCGCAGTTCGCCATGTTCGTCGAGAACACGCTCGAGGGCGTCAACCTGCCGCCGGACGAGCGCATCGAGCGCATGTCCTTGCTGTTCAACTACCTGCTCGCGCAGGTCCACGACCATCTCGACCACCCGCGCGACGACCTGACCACTTACTTGATCAACGCCGAACTCTATGGCCGGAAGCTCGAGCCCTCTCACGTCGTGGGCACCATGGCCCTGCTGCTGATCGCGGGTATCGACACCACCTGGAGCGCGATCGGGGCCTCGCTGTGGCACCTGGCCGGTAACCCCGGAGACCGGGAGCGGCTGGTCGGCGAGCGAGGGCTGCTGCCAACCGCGATCGAAGAGTTCTTGCGCGCCTACGCTCCGGTCACGATGGCCCGGCTGGTCAAGGAGGACATGCACTGGCGCGGCGTCGACATGAAGGCTGACGACTGGATCCTGCTGTCGTTCCCGGCGGCCAACCGCGACCCCGAACAGTTCGAGCGGGCGAGCGAGGTCATCATCGACCGCGAGATCAACCGGCACGCCGCGTTCGGGCTGGGCATCCACCGCTGTGTGGGATCACACCTGGCCAGGATGGAGTTGCGGGTGGCACTGGAGGTCTGGCTCGAGCGGATACCAGAGTTCAGCCTCGCCGACGCGTCGGCTGTGACGTGGGCCTCGGGCCAGATCCGCGGGCCGCGCGCCCTGCCGCTGCGCATCGGCTGACAGCAAACCGCCCGGAGTGCTGGCTGGCCTGCTTGGTGGTGAATTATCGCTCTCGCGGCGTGGCAGCCGTCATGATGCAACTGACGGTTCACTTGTGGTCGTTACCGTCCTGAGATATGGACGATTCTGGCATTAATGGTTGGGGACCCACCGAGGGTTCCGAAGCCGGTCTCACCCGGCGGCACTTCCTGAGTAGCGTGGTGGTCGTCGGCGCCGCGGTCGGACTGGCCAGCGCGGCCGAGGGCGCCGTCGCGAGCGCGCCCGCACTCGCCAGCACTCCTCCGTCCGGACCGCCCACGACGACCGTGCCGCTGCCGACAACGACGGCGCCCGAGCAGTTGTGGCTTACCTGGGGCCGCGATCCGGCCACGGACGTCACGGTCACGTGGCTGTCGCCCGGTTCGGTACCCCAGCCGGCGCCGACGCTCACGTACTCGGCCGCGCCGATCACGGCATCGAACCCGGGCCGGACGATCCAGCTTCCGGCGCCGCGGCCGCTCGACGTGACCGAGCGCTACCCGCGGGCATCGAGCGTCAGCTTCGCGGACGGGCTCAACGGGCAGACCACGTACTACTACCACGTCGAGTTGCGCGACCTGGAGCCCGGCACCGCGTACTACTACCAGGTCAGCGACGGGGTGACGCCGACGCCGTCGACGGCCGGCTCGTCGTTCACGACCGCCCCCCGCGGCCGGGCGCCGTTCCGCTTCTCCAGCTACGGTGACCTGGCGACTCCGTCCTACGACCTGAACGCGTCCGGTAACCAGTGGCACGAGTCGTGCGACAACTCCTATTACGCCGTGAACGCGATCGAAAACCCCGGCGACGGCAACGGCCCGCCGCTGTTCCATCTGCTCAACGGCGACCTCTGCTACGCCAACCTCGATTACCAGAACGCTCCGAGCGTCTGGCGCGACTTCGGCATCAACTGCGCCCGCTCTGCGGCGAACCGGCCCTGGATGCCCGCCCTCGGCAACCACGAGACGGAGTTCGGCACGTGCAACCACGCCGGCCAGCCTGGCGATGCCCCCGGCGGGATCGCGGCCCAGGCCGCGGCCGGCAACTACTGGAACGGGCCCTACGGCTACGGTCACTACCTGAGCCGCTTCCTGCTCCCGGACAACGGCGTGACCAACTGGGACGGCAACCGCCTGCGCGGCAACTTCTACGCCTTCCAGGTCGGAACGGTGAAGTTCATCTCGCTGGACGCCGATGACGTGATCTACCAGGACGGCGCCTCGGCGTACCTCAACAGCGCTGCCAACGCCGCGCCGGAGAGCACCAGCGCCGGAGCCGAGATCCCCAACGGTACCGTGACCTACAACCACGGCTACACCGGCGACCTCACGATCGACCCGGCCGACTTCTCCGCGGTGCCGGACTTCGGCAGCGGTACCCCGAACCTGCAGTGCATCTGGCTCGAGCGGACCCTGCGCGAGGCTCGCCAGGACTCAACTGTGGACATGATCGTCGTGTTCATGCACCAGTGCGCGATGTCGACCTCGGTGCCGGGCAACGGGTCCGACCTGGGCATCCGCCAGGCCTGGCTGCCGCTGTTCGACCGATACGAGGTCGACCTGGTGCTGTCCGGGCACGAGCACGACTACGAGCGCACCTACCCGGTCCGCGGTTACGACGCCGACTACCAGGGATGGGTCGCCTCGCCCAACCCGAACCAGACGCTCGACGAGGCCGTCAATACTCGCCGGCCGCACGTCGTGACGACCGAGCCGACCACGTATAACGGCCTTGAGGCCTGGGACACCCAGCAGGGCACCGTCTTCCTGATCCTGGGCGGCGGCGGCACAGACGGGCCGGCCAACGTGTACGGAACCGACGCGGCAACTGGCCTGCCCGAGGCGAAGGTCTTCACCGAGCGGAACATGATCTCCGGCTCTGAGGCGACCGGCTTCACCCGGAACGCGGCCGACTCGCGCGAGGATGCACCCTGGTCGGCAGCCACCAATGCCGGCGACGCCTACGGTTATGCGATCTTCGACGTCGATCCCGGCTACGGCCCTGGTCAGACGACGATCACGTTCAAATACTTCGCGATCCCGGCGGTCAGCGACGAGACCGGCCCGCTGCACACCGGCACGACGACGCTGCCGACGACCCCGACCGAGACATTTGTCTTCGGGCGCGGTCTGTCCCGCCACGGCTGGCACTCGGGGCAGCGCGGGAGGCAGCTCGAGGACACCCGTTCCGTCTGACGACACGCGGCCCGGACGCGCCTCGTTCCCGCAATCAAGACCTTCAAGACGGGAACGGGGCCGTCCGCCGCAGCGTCGCCCGCTGGCTCGCGGCCATCAGGCCGAGGGGCGGGCGAAGTGGCGGGCTGCCCTGGCCGCCGCGCACGGAGCGCACAGCGGAATATCGACGTCGCCGAGCAACTCGGAGCTGTGCTGGCCGGTGATCACCGCATCGAACGGCTCGCAGATGCCCCGGTCCTCCGGATGGGCCCGCATGCAGAAGCACAGGCAGGGCCTGCGCTGTGCGAGCTTCTCCGCGCGCTCGACGACCGCCCGCACCTCGGGACGGTTGGCCATCTCGCCGAGCGCATCAAAGGCCGGACGGATCCGGTCCAATGCATCGCTGATCGCCTGCCCGAGCTTCCGGCCAGCCTCGGCCAGGGTGTCGGCGAGCTCGGGACGCTTCTGATCGGCCATAACGGCATCGTCTCACCAGGGCCGTACCCAGAGCTAGGGCGGGTATTCCCCGCATTTCGGTGGTAACTGGGCAGCCTGGGAAACTCACGAGGATCAAGCGGTCAGCGGATGCCGTCCCAGAGTTGCCGCTCGTCGCCGTGCGGGTCCTTGACGATCGCGCTTTCGGTGTTGAAGACCATCGTCGCGCGGTCGGCGGTGGTGTAGCGATCCCAGCCGGGATCGCCATCGCGGATGAAGTCCACCCAGGCGCCGTGCACGGCGTCGGCGAGATCCTGCGGCGGCTCGGCGCCGACCCGCGGCTGCGCCCCCTCGGCCTGCAGCGTGTCGAAGACGAACGGGATCTCCAGTGCGTGGCAGGCGCCGAGGGTTCCCCCCAGCACCGGTGTCGGCCACGCGAACTCGTAGACCCAGGTCGGCGAGTCGGGACGGGCCTCGGCGATCCGGATAGCGGGGATGCGGAAGAACCAGTCGCCCATGACCGCCACGAGCAGGTCACCAGCGGATACGCCGGGCCGGTTGGCCCGGTATGTCGGCAGCGCGTTCGCCCCGAGCCCGTCGGCCGCGGCAGCCATCTGGAGGAGGTTGTCGTCGATGACGTTCACGATGCCGGTCGGCACCAGGAAGAACCGCTCCTCGTCGCTGTTGGTCCCGATCAGGACGTCCACGCCCCGCCCGGCGCCCGCCCGGATGCCGTCAAGCGGCACAGCCGGCAGCACGTCGCCGTCCACGACGGGCTCGAACACCATGAGGTTGGAGGTGATCTCGCCCCAGCGGGCCGGGTCGGGCGGCGGGGTCTGCGCCTCCTGGCTCAGGGCGCTCTGGGCGTCGAGCAACTGCTGCATCGGCGCCGCGGCGATGGCCGCCCTCGTGGCCGGGACCCCGAGTTTCTCGGCCAGGTACCCCCCGACCCGCGCCGCCGTCGCCCGCGTGAGGACGTGCTGTCCGGCCCCGCTCTCCGCGATGGCGCGGCGGAAGAGTCCGGCCGTACGCGGCATCGACAGCAGCGTGGTTACGCTCATCCCGCCGGCCGACTCGCCGGCGATCGTGACACCGCCGGGATCGCCGCCGAAGCTGGAGATGTTGTCCTGCACCCATTGCAGCGCGGCAACCTGGTCGAGCATCCCGGTGTTGGCCACGCCGTCGTCGAGGAACAAGAACCCGTCCGCGCCGAGCCGGTAGTTGATGGTCACGCACACGACCCCGTCGCGTGCGAACGCGGTGCCGTCGTATTCCGGGACCGCGCCCGAGCCGTTGATGAACGCGCCGCCGTGAATCCAGACCAGGACCGGCAGCCGGGCATTGCCCGGGTCCGGAGTCCAGATGTTCAGATTGAGGCAGTCCTCGCCGGGGATCGCGGGCTCGGGAAGTAGCGAATCAAACGGCGCCGGATACGGGTTTTTGGGCGCCGTCGGCCCGAACTGCGAGCAGTCCCTGATGCCGTCCCAGGACGCCGGTGGCTCGGGCGCGCGCATGCGCCGCGACCCGAATGGCGGCGCGGCGTAGGGAATGCCCTTGAACACGTGCACGCCGCCTGACTGCACACCGGCGACGGTGCCCTGCCTGGTCTGAGCCGTGACCATATCTTGCCGTTCTCTCCGGAGGGGTTTGCTGATCGTAACTTCCCGCACGGGTAACCAGGAAGCGGTCAAATGCGCGCGTGGTCATTCAAGGTTGGCAGCGCCGACCCCAGATGAGCTGAGGGCTAGCCGCCGCCTGGCCCTTGTCCGCACTGGATGTCCTGGCCGGACTGGGCGCTCGCGGAGGCACTGCCGCTGGTGACCGTGACCTCGACGGGCTGTCCGCAGGCCGCCGAGTTGTTGATCTGAATGGTGATCCCGCCGTTTACTTGCTGGCCGGCCGAGATGGCGGGGTGCTGGCAGGTAGCGCCGGAGGAGGTGGCCTGGCAGGTCCACTGACTGTGCCGATGGCCGCCGAAAGTGGCCAGCGAACTGCCGGACGGCAAGGTGATTGTCGCGGTCAGCGTGCCGGTCGACGCGCTGCCGGTGTCGGTCACCTGGAACACGACCTGGGCCACGTTCCCTTGCCCCGGGCCGTAGACGTTAGCGGAGACGGCGAGCGTGACCGTCGAGGACGCGGTGGGTGACGGTGTCGGCGACGGGCTCGGGGCCGCCGGGGCGGTGCTGGTTATCACGGGCTGCGTCGGTGTGGCGCTCGACCTGGCCGTCCGGGCGGACGGAGACGGCATAGCCGTGCTGGTCGGCCCCGCCGTTAGCCCGCTGGCCGCGGTGCTGGCGGATCCGCCGCTCGCGGCCTGCGGCCGTGCGGTGAAAGACGACGGCGCCGCGCCCTGGCCGGGGATCGTTATGGCCAGGATGCCGCCGAGGATGCCGAGCAGCGCCGCGGCAACCGCGGTCGCGCGCCAAGGGTGACGCCGAAGCGACGACCTGAGCGCGCTGAGGCCGGCGAGCCCGCTCAGCCCGCCGGACAAGCCCGGGCGTGAGCCATCAGGCCCGCCCGGATCAGTATTCCCGTCGCCTGCGCCGCCTTCTCCGTCGCCTCCGCCCGCCGCGACCAAGGCGGCGGTGTCGCCACCGGCAGCAGGCTGAAGCTCAGGGACGGGAGCGGTGGTTGCCGCGGGGACCGCGGCCGGCGCGACCACGTAGCCCGCGCTCGAGAGGTACGACGCGGCAACGGTGCCGAGGATCACGGGCGCGACGACCCGGCGCAGGGTAGCGCCGAGATCGACGAGTTCGGCGTAGACGCCGCGGCAGGCATCGCACTCACTCAGGTGCAATGCCACCTCGCTGGCTCTCGGCTCGGAGAGCTGATAACGCAGATAGGCGGCGAGTCGCTCGGCCGCCGGCAAGCACCACGGCCGGCTGAGGTTAGCAATGTAGGCGTCAATACTCGCCTGCCGGACGCCTTCCCTGGCCCGGCGCTCCAGCGCCGCGACCCCGTCGCTGCTGAGCCCGAACAACGGCGCGACCTCGTCCGGGCTCTCCTGCTCGATCTCCAGGTGCCACAGCAGCGCGCTCCAGCGCTCGGGCTGGGCGATGAACGCCCTCACTATGAGCGCATCGTCGAGGCCGGCCGCGGCCGGGTCAAGAAGCGGTTCGCCCGGATCGAGCGGCGGCCTGGAGACTTCGTGGACCTGGGCGTGCGGGTCGGAGTACCTGCCCTCGCACACCCGCCGGATCGCTGCCAGCACATAGCAGCGGAACGCGTCGGTGGGCCCGTCACCTCGCCGCACTACCTCAAGCACGCGTGCGAATGTCTCGGCTACGACGTCGTCGATCTCGGCTGGCGATACGACCAGTTCCCGTGCCAGCCGCCGCGCCGCCTCGACATGCCGCTGGTACAGCACGCCGAAGGCGCTACCGTCGCCCGTTCGCACCAGGTTGAGTAGCTTCGCGTCGTCATAATCCAGCGGTCTCGGTATGTCGTCCGCCACTAACGCCCCCACCCCAGGTTTGCGCCCCAGCACCCACATGCATCATTGCTGCTCACGCGTTACCTTGCGGTGAATTCGGCGTCATTGGTGCGCGGCAGCGGTGAATGGCGCGCGTGCAGCGCCGGTGCCCCCGCGGGGCGCTCAGTGGTAAGAAGGCAGGCAGCCGAGCCGAGTCGGCCTCGGCGGCCTAGTGCAGGGAGAGAGGTCGGTCCGGCATGAACGGAGCCCAGGCGGTCGCCACGACGCTCATCCAGTCCGGCGTAACCACCTGCTTCGCTAACCCCGGCACGTCCGAGATGCACTTCGTGGCCGCGCTTGACGCCGTACCGCAGATGCGCGGCGTGCTCTGCCTGTTCGAGGGCGCGGCGACGGGCGCGGCCGACGGCTACGGCCGGATGACCGGCCGCCCGGCCGCGACGCTCTTGCACCTGGGGCCGGGCCTGGCCAACGGCCTGGCCAACCTGCACAACGCGCGCCGCGCGCACACGCCCGTGCTGGCGATCGTCGGTGACCACGCCACCTATCACAAGCGGTTTGACGCTCCGCTGGAGTCTGACATCGACGCGCTGGCGGGTTCGGTGTCGGGCTGGGTCCGGCGCAGTTCGCGTAGTGCGGACGCGCCCGCCGACGCGGCCGAGGCGGTCGCGGCCGCCATGACTCCGCCGGGCCAGGTGGCGACGCTCATCCTGCCCGCCGACGTGACGTGGACCGATGGCGCGCAGCCCGCGCCCGCGGTCGCCGTCCGCCCGCCGGCGCCGGTCACCGACGCGGTGATCGACCCGATCGCTGCCGCCCTGCGCGGCAGTGAGCAGTGCGTGATTCTGCTGGGCGGGCCCGGCCTGTACCGGTCAGCCCTGGAGTCCGCCAGCAGGCTGGCCGGAGCCACCGGCGCGCGCCTCATCGCCGAAACCTTCCCGGCCCGGCTGCAGCGGGGCGCGGGCATTCCGGCGATCGACCGGCTGGCGTACCTGGCGGAGTTCGCGGCCGGCCAGTTGGCAGGCGCCGGGCACCTCATCCTTGCTGGCGCGCGAGCGCCCGTGTCGTTCTTCGCGTATCCGGGCAAGGCCAGCTACCTGGTACCCGACGGCTGCCAGCTGCACACGCTGGCCGAGGCGGGCGAGGACGTGGCGGGCGCGCTCGCGGCACTGGCCGACCAGGTGGCTCCCGAGGCTGTGCCGCGGTTGCAGGCGGCCGAGCGCCCGGGCCTGCCTGCGGGCCAGCTGACCGGGCAGAGCGCCGCGGCGGCCATCGGTGCGCTCCTCCCCGAGGACGCGATCGTCTGCGACGAGGCGAACACCTCGGGCATCTGGCTGCCGGCCGCGACCGCCGGCGCCCCGTCACACGACTGGCTGACACTCACCGGCGGCGCGATCGGTCAGGGGCTGCCGGTGGCCACCGGCGCGGCGGTCGCCTGCCCCGGCCGGCCAGTCCTCGCGCTGGAAGCGGATGGCAGCGCGATGTACACCATCTCCGCGCTCTGGACCCACGCCCGCGAGCAGCTCGACATCACCACCGTGATATTCAGCAACCGCTCCTACGCGGTACTCAACATGGAACTCGAGCGGACCGGGGCGACGACGACCGGAGGCCTCGCGCGGAGCCTGCTCGAGCTGTCCAGGCCGACCCTGGACTTCACCGCGCTGGCGGCCGGGATGGGAGTGCCGGGCAGCCGGGCGGTGACCGCGGAAGAGTTCGCTGCGCAACTGGAGCACGCGCTGACGGAGCCAGGCCCGCACCTGATCGAGGCCGCCCTGCCTGCGGTCGGATGACTGCCGATCTCCGGGGGACAGGAGGGTGGACCCGACCTCGTTCCCGCTATTGCCCGCCGCCGTCTGGCCCGACAGCATCCGGCTCGTCGCCGCTGACGGACAGCATCGCGCCCTGGGCACTGGCCATGAACCTCCGGACCGCCCGGCGGCTTGCACCCATGACCGCCGCTATCTCGCCGTCCCCGAGGTCGAGATAGTGGCCGAGCACGATCGCCTCACGCTGACAAGCAGACAGCGACCCGAGCGCCCGCAGTGACGGCGTGGCTTCCCAGCCGGGCAGCCAGTGGCCGGGCTCGCCGCGCCGCGATGTCGAGCGGGAACGCGCGGCGCGGCGAGACCTGATGACCACCTGCTGGCGCAGGTGGAAGAGGGCCCGCTCCGGTGCCTTCGCCGCCGGCGGGCAGCTGGCCAGCGCGACCAGCGAGTCGGCGACGACCTCTTCGGCCAGCTGAGCGTCACCGGTGAGGAGCGCCGCCAGCCGGACCAGCGAGCAGTAGTGCGCCTGATACAGAGTGCCGAGAGCCTGGCGGACGGCAGCGTCCGCGATCCTGGCACGGCTCCTGCCCCCTCCGTTGCGGGAGCCGTGCCCGGACGCGGAACAGTCTGGTGCGTCGGGCGCGCCGCTGACCATGCCGGTGTCGCCCATAACACTCCAGACTCCGGGCCCTGGGGGCCACGGACCGCCCGCCAGGTGGTGCTGCAGATCCGGAGCTGGATCATTGCATCTGGATACCTGGTACGCACAGTTTAGGAAGAAAGAGGAAGAGAAGTCAATATAGTGGCAGGGCTAGCCTCGCGCTGTAGCGCGCGCCTGACCACGGCACGCCGTTGGGCGTAAGGCACATGGGAAAGGAACGGAAGTGACACAGGGTTAGGGTTGTCGTCTGGCTCGCTGGCGCGACATGCTCAGCGTCGAAGGGACTTGCGATGGCCGGTGAGAACTGGCGGCGGCTTGCCGACTACGTCGTCGCTCGGCGGGTCGCGCTCGGCATGCGAGATCGGCGTGCGCTCGCGGCGGCCACCGGGGTGACCGAGCGCACGCTCGGGAAGCTCGAGAACGGGCAGCGCGTTTCGGCGAGCACGCTCGGCGCGATCGAGAACCAGCTTGGGTGGGCTCCGGGGTCGTGCCGTCGCATCCTGGCGGGCGGCGAGCCAGTCGCCGCGCCTGCCCCGTCAGGGAACCAGCAAGTCGCCGACTCCACGCTTGAGTACCTGGCCGGCACACCGGGTCTGCCGCCAGAAGTCGTCCGCGGGCTCATCGCCCTGGCCAGGAACTGGCGTGAGAGCGAGGCTGCCGCGGAGGAAGAATCCGACGTCGACCGGCGCCGCGCCTGAGCACGCGGGCGGTAGGTCCGCGCCGGGTCGGGGGCGACCGCTGCGGCGGGCCGAGTTCACAAGCAGATCACGATGCCGAGAATCCTCAGGCACGTTCCGCCGCCCGGCGAACCTCCCGACGGTGACGAGCTTGGCGCGGGCGATGGCTCAGGCGGCGATGCCGAGCGCGTCGGGCTCGGCGCCGGCCCGCTGGGTGGCGAGGTACTCGTCGATGGCGAAGGCTGCGGACTGGGGGTCGGTCGCGGGCTGACGACCGAGACGTCGCCCGGACCGGAGGCGGCGACATGTGCTGGGGCGGACGCGCCGGGCCCGGTGCGGGCGCGCGGCCGGCCTGGCGTCCTCGGCTGGCTCGCCCCCGGCGACTGCTGGTAGCCGGGCGGACCTGGCGCCGATGCGCCTGATGGCAGGTGCGATGCAGGCGCCGCGAGGACGAGCACGCCCGCCGTGACAACGCCAGCCGTCGCGGTTGCCGCGAGGGCGGTGGCGAGAGTGTGCGCCCGGAGGAACTGGCCGAGCTTGGCCAGGGCCGAGCGGGTCGCGGATATCAAGATCAGTGCCGGCAACGGCAGCAGGCCAAGCCTCCAGTCGTGCTGTCGCGCGGCGCGCAGGGCGGCCCGAACTGCCGCTCGCTGACGGCTGGGGTCGAGCCTCCCGGAAACGACGATCGTCAGGTCACCGCGTTCCCCGCGCCGCGCGACCGCGCTGAGGCCAGCGGGCAGGCTCCGGTGCTCGACGCGGATCACGTGGCATCCCCGGGCGGCCCGGCGACCTCGCAGACCGCCGACCACCACTCGCGCGGGTCCCCAGGACCGCCGATGATCGCGATTATCTCCGTGCCCCCGACCTTCAGCATGACTGGCGCTTCATCCGGACTCACTGTGCGCGCCGCCGCCGCCAGGCTGGCGGGCACCGGGCTCGCAGGCGAGTGCACTTCGTGCCGCTGCGGTTCCGGCAGCGCGGTTCCGGCGGCTCCGGCGATCATCTCGAAGACTTCGAGACGGCGGCGCAGATCAGCCTGCTCGGCCCTGGCCGCGGTTAGCTCGTCCTCTAGCCGGCGGATGCGGCGCCTTCCCCGCCACAAAGGTTCGCACCTCCCCGCGCACGTCCCTCGGCCGTGCGCACGATTAGCTGCAACCTGCCCCGATAGCTCACATTAAACATAGGAGCGGCGAACGGGATGGGCCAGGCTAATCGGGAGAATGGCTGTTGACGATTCCCCGAAGCTGGCCTGGGCAAAGGCCCGCCCGGCGCCGGTGATCACGGGGGAGTCACCAGAGCCGGGCGGTGGACCGAGTTAGTCATCAGAGTCGTCGTGCCACTGGGTGTTTCTGGTGGACCCACCCCAGACGCCGCCGCCCCAGAACGGCCCGCCCCACGACTCGCGGTTCCAGCCCGACTGCATGTGGCGGCGAACGCGGCGGCGGATCCTGGCTACGGCGAAGACCCCCGCGATGCACGCGACGATCCAGAGCAGCAGGAGGACCTTGAAGATCCCGAAGAACACCCATCCGCCACCAGGCAGGATCAGCATCAGGAAGAGCAGGAGCAGCACCAGTGGCAGCAGCCGCGGCCCTCGCCGGTAACGGAACGGGCCAGGAGTCCACGGCGGTGGCCCCCAGCCTCCGGCCGGACCAGGCCTGGCCTGCGCGCCAGCCGGCTCCGGCTCGGGTAGGTCGGACATGATGCGGCGCAGGTCCCCGAACGTCTTCGCGTTGAGCGTCGCGGTAATGCGCTCGTCCAGCTCTTCCTGGGTGAGCCGTCCCTCGGCGTAGTGCTCGCGCAGGCGCGCCGTCACTTGCTCCCGGTCGGCGTCAGACACCCGTATGCGATCGTCCATTGCGTCCCCCGTCTTACCTACTCGTCCCGGTCTTCCTCGTCCGCGTCCTCGGCGTCGTCGGCGAGGATTTGGTAAAGCTCACGGCGCGTCCGCTGCAGCAGGCGCTCGGCCGCGCGCAGTTGGTCGGGCGTGCCTGCATGCGCGATCTGCACGATGCCTGCGCCGAGCCGGGCCGCCTCGGCGAACAGCCCCGGCACCTCCCAGGCCTCCTGCTGCGCCGAGGACTCCCAGGCGCCGCGCGCCATCTCCGGGTGCTCTTCCACGTACCGGCGGCCCGCGTCGGTAAGGCGGAACACCCTGCGCCCGTCTGCCTTCTCGTCCGCGACCAGGCCCTCGTCGGCCAGTTGCGACAGCGCGGGATAGACCGCGCCCGGACTGGGACGCCAGGCGCCGCGGCTGCGCTCCTCGATCTCGGACATGATCTGGTAGCCGTTGCGGGGGCCTTCCTTCAGCAGCGCGAGGATCGCGGCCCGCACATCGCCGCGGCTCGCCTTCGGCCCCCGCGCCGGTCCTGGCGGACCAGGCGGGCCCGGCCACCAGCCGCCGCGAGCGCCGACAAAGCCTCCGCCCCAGTGGCCGGCCGGCCCGCGCCCCCGGAGACCCTGCTCCCAGGGACCCCGGCGCTGCTCGCCCTGGGCCGTGGCCTTGGCGTACCGCTTGGCCTGCTTAAACACGTTTTCCGCGAACTTCAGCGCATCAGTTAGCCCGGCGTCGAAGTCGCAACCACCGAACGCTGCTCCTGCCGCCATGGCTGCTCCCCGTCTCTCTCGCGATACCTTCTCGATATATCGTCAGGCTACGGCGCCTCAGTAGAGATAACAAGTCATATCTTGACTATGTGCCCGGCGGCCCGCGCGATTCCTCTCAGGGCGTAATGTGCCGGGCGCAGCGACCTGCGCTGGCCCCGAGACGCCGGCGTCGGCCTTTTGCCCGCGTCCCTCAGTTACTTGCTACCGCTAGCTCAGCGATATATAACGGAGGTATGACGCAGCGTGCTATGCAGGAGGCGACGTTCCTCATCCTCACGGCGCTCGCCTCGGGCAGCCAGCACGGTTACGGGATCATCGCTGACGTCCGGGAGATCTCCGCCGGCGACGTGCGCCTTCGGCCAGGCACGCTGTACACCGCGCTCGAGCGGCTGCGGGCGGACGGGCTCATCGCGGTGGACCGCGAGGCGATCGTGGATAACCGGCTGCGCCGCTATTACCGGCTCACTCCGGCCGGGAGCCGTCGCCTCTCCGCCGAGGCGACGCGACTGCGCGCCAACGCGACGACTGCGCTGCTACGGCTGAGCCCGGCGCGGGACGCGGCCTCATGAGCGGCCGTAGAACTCGGTCCGTGGCATCTCCTCGCAGTGCGCGGGCCTGGACCGCTCATCCGGGAGGGGACGCGATTCTCGAGGGCAGGTACCGGCGGTTGCTGGCCTGCTATCCGCGCTTCTTCCGGCGCGACAGCGAGGACGAGATCCTCGCTGTGCTGATGGCCTGCGCGCGGACGGGCCAGCGCTGGCCGGGTCCGGCCGAGTGCGCGGATGTGCTCGGGAGCGCCGTTCGCATGCGTCTGGGTCCCGGCCGGTCGAGCCCTCCGCGCGCGGTCACGAGGGCGATCCGGCTGATGCGGTTCGGCGCGGCGACAGAGATCGCGGGCCTGGTCATCGCGCTTGCGACCGCATCCGGTGTGCAGTCCGCTCTCGTCCGGCAGCACGCGTCGTTCCTGGCCGGGCACTGGCACGACCTGCTCCTGTTTATTGAACTGGCCGTTCCGGTGCCTTGCTGCCTGTGGCTGTGGCTGGCCTGGGCCAACGGCCGCGGGCACCGGTGGGCACGGTCGGCCTTCGCCGGCGTCTTCGGCATGTACACGCTGATCGTGCTCGGCAAGTTCGCGGCGGGCGCGGCCACCTACGCGCCGGCGGACCTGGTCGTCGTCGGCGCGCAGTGGCTCATCGGGCTGGCGGTCGTCCTGCTCCTCTTCAGCCGCAGCGCCGGCGCCTTTTACCGGCACCAGTCGATGCCGCGCGCGCCGGCGCGCGGCCGCTGACGATGGCGCGTGCAGCGGCCGTGGATCCAGTGCGCGGCACGCAGACTCGGCCGGGGTCGGGCATCGCCATCCGCACCAGAGGGCTGACTAAGCGCTACCGCCGGCTCACCGCGCTGGACGCGCTTGACCTGGACGTGCGCACGGGCGAGGTGTTGGGGTTCCTCGGTCCCAACGGCGCCGGGAAGACTACGACGATCCGGCTGCTGCTCGGCCTGATCCGGCCCACGGCCGGCACTGCGGACATATTCGGGCTGGACGCCCAGGCTGACAAGATCGCCGTACACGCGCGTGTTGCCTACGTCCCGGGCGAGGCCACGCTGTGGCCGTCGCTGACCGGCGCTGAGACCCTGGAGCTGCTGGCCCGGCTGCAGGGCCAGACTGACCTGGCTTACCGGAACGAGCTGATCCGGAGGTTCGACCTCAATACCGCGATGAGGATCCGGGCCTACTCAAAGGGCAACCGCCAGAAGGTCAACCTGATCGCCGCCCTGGCCAGCCGGGCTGACCTGCTCGTACTTGACGAGCCGACCGCCGGCCTCGACCCGGTGATGGAGCAGGCGTTCCGCATGAGCATCCGCGAGGCCGCCGAACGAGGCCAGACCGTATTCCTGTCCTCCCATGTGCTGTCCGAGGTCGAAGCGCTGTGCGATCGGGTTGCGATCCTGCGCCGCGGCCGGCTGGTCGAGATCGGCACGCTCGCCCAGCTGCGGCACCTGTCCGCGCTGACGGTCGAGGCCACGTTCCCTGGCCAGCCGCCGGATGTGACCGGGATGCCCGGAGTTAGTGCGGTCACCGTCGCCGGGCGCCAGCTCACCTGCCAGGTGCGCGGCCCGGTCGCCGACCTGCTGGCGGCGCTCGCCGCGGCCAGGCCCGACTCCCTGCTCAGCCGCGAGCCGTCGCTGGAGGAGCTGTTCCTGACGATCTACGGGGATCCGCGGGACGCATCGGCGGCAGACGGCGATGGCTAGCGGGCCATGACCGGCACCGCGACGGCGGGAACGGCGCCAGCGTCGGGACTCAGCGTGTATCGGCCACCTCAGGGCACGGTGGCACGGTTCGTCGGTGCCCGGGCCCTCCGCGTCGGCGCGGCGGCCGGGATCGCCCTGGGCGTCTACGTTTTCGCGACTGCCGCCGGGTTCCGGTTGATCGCGCCGACAGCCGCGCAGCGGGTTGAGGTACTGAACAACCTGGCTGCGTCGACCGGCCTCAAGGTGCTGCTGGGCCAGGCGGCTCGGATCACCAGCGCGGCCGGATTCGTCGACTGGCGCGTGACGGGCGTCGCGGCGATCGTCGGCCCGGTCCTGTGGCTGATCGTGGCCACCAGAACGCTGCGCGGTGAGGAAGCGTCGGGCCGCTGGGAGCTCGTCCTGGCCGGCCGGACAACTCCCGGACGCGCGACCGCGGCGGCGCTGGCGGGCCTCGGGGCGGGACTGCTGGCGATGTACCTGGCGGTGAC
>JASIBJ010000477.1 GCA_030045215.1 Streptosporangiaceae bacterium
GTCCCCGCCGCATCAGCTCGATGACCGCGGCGCGGCTACGTGTCTTCGGGTTCGGTCACATGGGCCACCGTGGCGTTGAGGATCGTGAGGACGTCCTCAGCGCGCACCGCGACGGCCAGGCCGTGCTCTCCGGCACCCAGGGTGATCTCGCGGCTGAGTACGCGCTCGTCGGCAATCACCGGCCACGCCGTCGCAGATCCGAGCGGCGTGATCGTGCCCCGCTCATAGCCGGTGACCTCCCTGGCTACGGAGGCGTCGGGCATGGACAGCCGGCCAACGGCGAGCAGGGCCCGTAGCTTGGGCCAGGAAATTGTCCGGTCGCCGGGCACAAGGACGAAGACGTAGTCGCCCTCGCCGCGGCGCACCACCATCGTCTTCACCACGTCGGCTGGCTCGACGCCGCGAGCAGCCGCGGCTTCGGCCAGGCTGCCGACCGGGCCATGCCGGATGACCCGGTAGTCGATGCCGGATGAGTCGAGTACGTCAAGGGCGGAGCTAGGCACGGTCGATTATCTCCTGCTCCCAATGGCCGGTCAGCGAACGCGTAACCGCCTGACGCAATCCCCGGCACAATCGATCCCGGCACGGCCCCGCGGCTTGTGGTGGCCGCCCCGACCGCTAGCCGACGTACCGGAAAATGGCCCCGCTGGTGCCGCCGGCCGCGACGGCGCTGTGTACCCAGCCCGCAGCCCACAGGTCGTCGGTCCCAGGGACTAGCGCGAAGGTACTTATCTGACCGCTGCTGTAGCCCCGACGGGGCAGGCTCTGGCGGGTCCAGATGCCGTCGCTGTAGTGGTAGAGCCACGTCGCATTGCCCGGGCCGCCGGCGTTCTCAAACAGCCAGAGGCCGCCGTGACCGTCGGGGGCCATGGCACTGGCTGGCAGCGTGTAGGGCGTGGTCACCAACTGCCAGCGGTGCCCGTTCCAGTAGAGCAGCCCGGAGAACGGCGGCTGGCCCGACGTGGCTGGCCCGCTCGTGCCGCGCTCCGAGGCCGGTTGTCCCGGCGGCGGCGTGGCCAGTTCGCTCTGGACAAATTGGACCCAAAGGCTGTTCGCGCCAGTGGCCGTCGCGGCGGTGGCCTGCAGGAAGAGAGGCGACTTGATGCCCAGGGTCGGCAGTGAGATGGTCTGCCACCGGCGGCCGTTCCAGTGCATCGCGATGTACGTCACAGTCCCCGTGGTGCGGCCAAACGTTGCTGCCGATTCACCGACCGCCCAGATGTCCCGCGCGGACAGTGCGGCGACCGTCATGGCCTCGCCAGGCATGGTGACCGCCCGCCATGTGCGTCCGTTCCAGTGCACGGCATAGATCCGGGTTGACTTGCTCGTGGCGGTGAGTCCGAAGGCCCAGACGTTGCGGGAGCTGAACACCGCGGCCTGAGTGATGGCCGGGGCGCGGGCAAGCGTGTAGACCGTCCAGTGGTGACCGTTCCAGTACAGCGCGTCCGTGCCAGGGGTCACGTTCCGAAGCGTGCTCGCGAATATCCAGACGTCATGCGCGGAGGTAGCGCCGATGGCATCTCCGACCGCGGAAGTGCCGGCCCGGCTCAACGCCGGCGGTCCCGGCACGCGAGCCCAGTCGCTGCCGTCCCAGTGCTCGAGCAACAGCTCACTCGTCGTGCAGACCTCTGGGCACGTCCCGCCGACCGCCCATGCCTCATGCGTCCCGGTGGAGGTGACGGCGGCCAGGTCGGTGCTCCCGTTCGCCGCGCCGAATACCTTACTGAGCTGCCATTGATGCTGGCTCGCGGCGTCGGCAGGGACAATGGTGAGCCCGATTGCCAAGCCAGCGGCAGTGATCGACAGCGCTAAACCCCGCGTAAAGCGAGCCACCATTGTTGGCTCACATCCCCGTTTATAGGTCATTTCAACTCTGATCGGCCGAAGTCAGTATCCGCCGACCCACTGCGCCTGCACAAGTACCCCGGATGGACAGACGAACGCGAAGCCCTGGCCGAGGAAGAAGCGCCGGAGGCACGGGCCAAGGTTGCGCCTCCTCATGGCGATGCTTTTTCGCCGTCGGGATAGTGGAACACCTCGTCAAGCGACACCCCGAACACGCGGGCGATCTGGAAAGCCATTTCCAGAGAAGGAGAGTAGCGACCCTGCTCGATGGCGATGACGGTCTGGCGGGTCACTCCGATTTGCTCCGCAAGCTGCGCTTGAGTCATCTCGCCATGGGCGAACCGCAGCGCGCGGATCGCGTTGGTGATCCTGGTCGGCTTGCTCACGACGGCGGGCTACAACCCTCGCCGGTAGCCGACTAGCTTGATCGCGGACCCGGCTACCGCCCACAGCACGAAGCCCAGGTAGATGACGTTAGCGATCCAGAAGTAGTCCACCTTCAGCAATGCCATGACAAAGCCAGCCGCGGCGCCGGCAATGATGAACCAGCGGCTGGCGTACTCGCCGAACCGGTCGATTTCCCGATCGCGGACGTCACTGCGGCGGCTGTCGCTGCGTGTCGCGGTCTCCACCACGGTGCGGCCCATCGTTGAAGCGAGAATCGCGGCAACCGTCGTCCACAGCAGGACCCAGGCGTAGGGCACCTGCGCTGCGGGTGTGCTTTGCAGCCGCCCGACGATGATCCCGAGGTAGACCGCGTATGCGCACGCGCTGGTGGCCAGATAGACCCAGATGCCCTTCTGCTGGTACGACATCGCTACCCCTATCGGCAACCACATGTTAAGAATTCTTGACATCAGGAAATGTAAAGCACAGCAGACTTCATGTCAAACATTCCTGACTTCGTTCCCCTAAAATCCCGGTCAGGCAGGTCATGGCAGCACGGGGAGGCAAGTGCTTCCAGCCGTCGCATCTGGGCGGGCATTAGTCAAGGCACTTGACGGTCAAGATAGAGGACAGTAGCGTGTGGCCCCGTGGACGACAGCGCGGCGGCACCCCCGGATCAGCCGCGCGCGCAAGTGGCCAGAGTGGCGGGGCCCGGCTCGAGGACAGCTCCGGCTGAGCGGCCGGGCCCGGTGACCGGATCGGGTGGTTCCGAGACCTCACCGGGTGCGCGCCTCGGGCGGCGATTGTGGTTCTGGCGCTCGCCGGCCGATCAGCCACGTTGGGCCAGACCCGCCGTGCTGGCGATCGCCGCCTGCGCCGCATGGTCGTATGCGTGGCGGTCAGCCAATCCAGTGAACATCGAGATTTACTACGCTGCCGCCGTCCGCAGCATGTCGATGAACTTCCGCAACTTCGTCTTCGGCGCGTTCGACCCCGACGGGACAGTCACGACCGACAAGCTTCCGGGGGCGTTCTGGCTCCAGGCCATCTCGGTCCGCCTGTTCGGCGTGCACAACTGGGCGTTGGTCCTGCCCCAGGTGATCGAGGGAGCGATCACGGTCCTGGTGCTGTATCACGCGGTCCGCCGGATGGCGGGCCCCGTGGCAGGCCTCCTGGCGGCGGCGATCCTGGCGATCTCGCCCGCCACGGTGGCGCTGAACCGCGGCAACATCTCCGACACCCTGATGATCATGCTGGCGGTACTGGCGGCAGACGCCACGGTCACGGCGGTCCTCACCGGCCGGCGGCGTCCGGTCATCGTGGCCGGCGTCCTGATCGGGCTGGCCTTTCAGGCGAAGATGATCGAGGCCTGGCTCGTGCTGCCGGCGATAGCAGCGTGCTACCTGCTCGCCGCTCCCGGCGGCTGGCCGCAGCGGATCCGGCGTGCCTGTGCCATGGCCGTGGTGGCGGTGGCCGTCTCGCTGAGCTGGATGACCGCGGTCACGCT
>JASIBJ010000478.1 GCA_030045215.1 Streptosporangiaceae bacterium
ACGACGCTCGGCACGTCGCCGGTCTACCTGAAGTACTACACGCAGATCATGCGCGGGAAGAACCCGGACGGCACCAAGTACGCCGACCGCGTGTACTACGTTTCGTACTTCCGCAACGGCGAGGCCGTGCACTACTACGACCGGGCCTCCTACGGCTTCCCGCAGAGCCTGGGCTGCGTCGAGCTGCCCTGGAACGAGGCCAAGGCGGCGTGGCCGTACCTCACCTACGGCAGCCTGGTCACCGTCCAGCGGGGATCGCTCACCCCGAGCAGCAGCCCCTCTGACCCGACGGTCTAGGACCCAGACAACGAAGCGCCGGACCGGCGGCGCAGCGCTTAGGAGCGCCGCCGGGCCGGCGCTTTCGCGTGCGGGCAGGCCGGCGTCGATAGCATCAAGGCACCGGGGCCACCGCGATCATTAAGATCACGCCCGCAGGGCCCTGCATGACGCGAAGGAGCAAGCCGTGCCTGCCGACAAACTTCACATCACGATCGCTGGGGGCGAGAACGTGGTGGAAGAGGGCACGACGGTCGGACAGTTGCTAGCCGGCGCCGACAACAGTCCGATCGCCGCCAGGGTCAACGGCGAGCTTCGGGACCTCACCTACCAGCTTGCCGACCACGACAAGGTTGAGCCGGTCACCATCGACTCAAACGATGGCCTGAACATCCTGCGCCACTCCACCGCTCACGTCATGGCCCAGGCCGTCCAGGACTTGTTCCCCGAGGCCAAGCTCGGCATCGGGCCGCCGATCGAGAGCGGCTTCTACTACGACTTCGAGGTAGATGCCGCATTCACGCCCGATGACCTCAAGAAGATCGAGCAGAAAATGCGGCAGATCGTGAAGCAGGGACAGTTGTTCAGCCGCCGCCCTGTCAGCGATGACGACGCCCGCGCCGAACTCGCGGCAGAGCCCTACAAGCTCGAGCTGGTCGGCCTCAAGGGCACGGTCGCCGGGGGCCCGCCAGACGCGGGTTACATCGAGGCAGGCTACGGCGACTCGGGCGAATCGGTTGAGGTCGGCGGCACCGAGCTCACCATCTACGACAACCTCGATCCCGGCACCCGCGAGGTCTGCTGGAAGGACCTGTGCCGTGGCCCGCACCTGCCGTCGACCAAGTACATCCCCGCCTTCAAGCTGATGCGCTCCGGCGGTGCGTACTGGCGCGGCAGCGAGCAGAACCCGCAGCTGCAGCGGATCTACGGCACCGCCTGGCCGTCCCGCGACGCCCAGGACGAGTACCTGAAGCTGCTCGAGGAGGCCGAGAAGCGCGATCACCGCAAGCTCGGGGCCGAACTCGACCTGTTCTCGTTCCCGACCGAGATCGGCAGCGGCCTGCCGGTGTTCCACCCCAAGGGCGGGGTGATCCGCAAGGCGCTTGAGGACTACTCGCGCAAGCGGCACGAGGAGGCGGGCTACGAGTTCGTCTACACCCCGCACATCACCAAGTCGAACCTGTTCGAGACCTCAGGCCACCTGCAGTGGTACGCCGAGGGGATGTACCCGCCCATGGAGATGGAGGGCGCGCGGTACTACCTCAAGCCGATGAACTGCCCGATGCACATGCTGATCTACGCATCGCGCGGGCGGTCCTACCGCGAGTTGCCGCTGCGGCTGTTTGAGTTCGGCACCGTCTACCGGTACGAAAAGTCCGGTGTCGTGCACGGCCTCACCAGGGCGCGCGGCTTCACCCAGGACGATTCGCACATCTTCTGCACGCCCGAGCAACTCCAGGAGGAGCTTGCCAGCCTGCTCGACTTTGTCGTCGGCCTGCTGCGCGACTACGGCCTGACCGAGTTCGAGGCCGAGCTATCGACCCGGCCGGAGAAGTTTGTCGGCGAGATCGCCGACTGGGACAAGGCCGAGGCCGCGCTGAAGTACGCCCTCGACAAGTCCGGGCTGCCGTACGTAATTGCCGAGGGCGAGGGCGCGTTCTACGCGCCGAAGATCGACGTGCATGTCAAGGACGCGATCGGCCGGCGCTGGCAGTTGTCCACGCTCCAGGTTGACTTCCAGGAGCCGGGCCGGTTCGGGATCGAGTACCAGGCCGCCGACGGCAGCAGGCAGCGGCCCTACATGATTCACCGCGCGCTGTTCGGCTCGATCGAGCGGTTCTTCGGGATTCTGGTCGAGCACTTCGCCGGGGCGTTCCCGCCCTGGCTGGCTCCGGTCCAGGTGGTCGGCATCCCGATCTCCGACGCGCACGTCGACTACCTGGAGAACGTCGCTACCCGGCTGCGTGAGCACGGCATCCGGGTCGAGGTCGACTCGAGCGACGACCGGATGCAGAAGAAGATCCGCACGGCCCAGCGCCAGAAGGTGCCCTACATGCTGCTCGCGGGTGACGACGACGTGACCGCCGGAGCCGTCTCGTTCCGCTACCGGAACGGCGAGCAGAAGAACGGCGTGCCCGTCGTCGACGCGATCGCCGAGATCACCGGCGCCGTCGCCAGCCGGGCCCAGGTCTGATGCCCATGCCGGACGGCACCAGCGGTGAGCGCCGGCCCGAGCGGCGCGAGGGCGCGATGGAGATACCCGGCGACATCGCGCCGGACGGCCTGCAGCGGCTGTGGATGCCGCATCGCATGGCCTACATCAAGGGGGAGGGCAAGCCCGCCGACGGCTCGGACGAGTGCGTGTTCTGCGAGATCCCGAAGCTCAGCGACGCCGACGGGCTGATCGTCGCCCGCGGCAACGACGTCTACGCCGTTCTGAACCTCTACCCCTACAACAGCGGCCACCTGATGGTCGTCCCGTACCGGCACGTGGCCGACTACACCGACCTCGAGCCCGCCGAGACCGCCGAACTGGCCGACTTCACCAAGCGTTCGATGACCGCGCTCCGGACGGGCTCCCAGGCCCAGGGCTTCAACATCGGCATGAATATGGGCAGTGTGGCCGGCGCCGGCATCGCCTCCCACCTGCACCAGCACGTCGTGCCGCGCTGGGGCGGCGACGCGAACTTCATGCCCGTCGTCGGCCGCACCAAGGTGCTGCCTCAGCTTCTCGCCGACACCCGCGTGATCCTCGCGGACGCCTGGCCTGGCTAAAGACCTTTCAGACCGGAACGAGGTGGCTTCCGGGCTTAGGTCAGGGCAGCTGCGGAGCGGTCGATGGTCAGGTACCAGTAGCCGCCCGCGAGATTCAGCGTCGCAATACCGAGGAAGAAGGCCGCCCACCCGTAGACGCCGTACGAGAGGCAGATGAGGCCCGCGGCGGCCTGGATGCCGCCCCCGGCAACGTGCCCGACCCCATAGAAGCGCGGGTGGCGGTAGCCCCATGGCGGGAGCAGCCGGTTGAGGCCGGATCTCGGGGGATTTTGCCACGACCCGCGCAGACCCTTCCGCATGTCGGGAAGGGGCGTGTAATCGAGTACCAGGCGCCAGCCGCGCAAGCCCTCGCTCTGTGCGTTCATCGCAATGCCTCCTGTGCTGTGGTGTCGGCCACCCGATTACCTATCAATATGATATCACTTTGATAGTACCCGTCAAGAGTGGCCAGCCTCGGCGAGGCGCGTCACGTCGTCGGCTAGGCGGGGCAGGTCGGCCCAGAGGGAAGCCGAGTTCGCGTCGTCGGCGTGCTGGCTCCGGAACAGCGCGGCG
>JASIBJ010000479.1 GCA_030045215.1 Streptosporangiaceae bacterium
TCGCGCTCCGTGGTGAGACCGAAGGCGCCATCGAAGTCGGTGATCCGTGCGCCGGACAGTGACCGGCAGAAGGTCACCCGTTGTGACCAGGCGACGGGAAGCGGCGCGGCGGCCCGCAGCTTGGCCGCTATCCCCCATCGGCGCAGGTGCTCCATCGTCCGGACGCTGGTCGTCTTGGCCCGCGGCCGGCGGTGCGAGACCGTGGTTCGCGGCTCGATCACCACGCAGCCGACGCCGTGCAGGCTGAGTTCGGCCGCGGCGGCGAGGCCCGCCGGGCCGCCTCCAGCGATGAGCACCGGCACGCTCGCGGCCCGTCTTGTGTCAGGATCGGCCACCGCCATGTCAGGAATGCTCAGCCCTGGACGGCGGGCGGCACAACCCCGCTACTCGGCCTTGAGCCCGGACTATCACGGGCCTGCGGTGCGTGTCGCGTTCGGCGTGTCACTTGCCTGCGGCGCGGGTCGCGTTCGGCGTGTCGCCGGCCTCCGGCGCGTGTCGCGTTCGGCTGGGGAAGATTAATGTCGCGGGGACGACAATAAGTCGCCCCAGCCGCCGGCGGCCGCGCCGAGCTGGCGGCCGATTACGACCGGCTTGGCGAGCAGTCCGGCCGAGGCCGCCGGTTAATCAGTGGCGGCGGTGCCGGACGGTTCTATCATGAACGTCAGCAAGCACTGCGACGGTCGCTCAAGGAGGGTAGAGATGCGCCAGGCGTTCACGTCCATCGAGATGGCCTCTGGGACCTATTCACGGGATGTGGCGCGTGTCGCAGAAAACGCTCAACTTGGGGATCCTGGCGCACGTAGACGCGGGTAAGACGACTCTTACCGAGCGGCTGCTGTACGACTCGGGCGTCATTGACCAGCTCGGTGCTGTCGATGCTGGTACCACCCAGACCGATTCGCTTCCGTTGGAACGGCAGCGCGGGATCACGATCAAGTCCGCCGTGACGTCCTTTCCCATCGGAGACGTCGCCGTCAACTTGATCGACACGCCGGGCCACCCGGACTTCATTGCCGAGGTGGACCGCGTGCTGAACGTCCTCGACGGGGTCGTGCTCGTCATCTCGGCCGTCGAGGGCGTGCAGGCGCAGACCCGGATTCTCATGCGCTCGCTTGAGCGCCTCCAGATACCGGCACTGCTGTTCGTGAACAAGGTTGACCGGCCGGGGGCTAACCCCGATGGCGTCCTGCGGGACATCTCCAGCCGCCTCAAGGTCACCGCTTTCGCCGTCGCTTGCGTCACCGGGGCGGGAACGAAGGGTGCCACCGTGGCCGCGTCCGGCGCGGGCGAAGCCGGATTCACGGCTGGCCTGACTGAGATGCTGGCCGAGCACAATGACGGATTGCTGGCCACGTATGTGCACGACGAAGACGCGGTCTCATACGACCAGCTCCGGGCGGAACTCGCGGCGCAGACCAGGCGGGGCCAGGTGTATCCGGTCTTCTTCGGGTCGGCGATTACCGGAGCAGGCATCCCGGAGCTGATGGCCGGCATTGCCGAGCTGCTGCCGACCTTGGACGGCGACCCCGACGGACCCCCGTCCGGCACCATCTTCAAGATCGAACGCGGCAGCAGCGCTGAGAAGATCGCCTACGTCCGCATGTTCTCGGGAACCGTCCACGTTCGCGACCGGCTCCGGTTCGGACCCGGCCACGACGACAAGGTGACCGGCGTCGCCGTCTTCGAGCGCGGGCCGGCGGTCCAGCGTCCGGCCGTCAGCGCGGGCCAGATCGGCAAGCTCTGGGGTCTCGCGGATGCGCGGATCGGCGATCGAATCGGGGCGGCGGAGCACGACGTGCGCTTGCAGTTCCCGCCACCGACCCTGGAGAGCGCCGTCGTCCCGTGCGACCCCAGAGACTCTCATCGGCTGCGCGTGGCACTCGGCCAGCTAGCCGAGCAGGATCCGCTCATCAATGTCCGGCAAGACGACGAGCGGCAGGAAATCTACGTGTCGCTCTACGGAGCGGTCCAGAAAGAAGTGATCCAGTCGACGCTCGCCGACGACTTCAACGTGGCGGCGGTGTTTCGCGAAACCACGATGATCTACGTTGAGCGGCCTGTCGGCAGCGCGAGCGCCCTTGAGATCCTGCAGTCCGACAGCCACCCCTATTCGGCAACGGTCGGGCTCCGCGTTGAACCTGGGCCGGTCGACTCTGGTGTCAGGTTCCACCTCGACTTCGATCCGCGCCTCGTTCCGCTGTATATCTACAAGACAGCCGGCCACTTCATCGATGCCATGACGCAGTACATCCTTGAGGCATTTGAGCGAGGCCTTCATGGGTGGCAGGTCATTGATTGCGTCGTCACGATGAACGAATGCAACTACTACGTCGGCGACGGGCCATCCAAGCGCGTGCTGCCCACTCCGCGGACAACGGCGGCTGACTTTCGCAAGCTGACCCCTCTGGTTCTGATGGAGGCTCTGCGACGGGCCGGCACCGTCGTCTGCCAGCCGATGGCTCGCGTTCGTGTAGAGCTTCCGGCAGCGCGGATGGGCGATGTGCTGTCTGCGCTCGCCCGGCTCGGTGCCGCCACCGAAGCACCACTGCTCGATCCTGAGCTCTCGGTTGTCACGGCCATGCTGCCGTCGGCACAGGTCCGCGGCCTCCAGGAGCAGCTACCCGCGCTGACCGGCGGCGAAGGCGTGCTCGACGTTGCCTTCGGTGGCTACGAACCGATACACGGCGGCGGTCCCATTCCCGAGAGGCGCTGATCTGGCTGCCTCCGCGGAACTCTGGAAGAGGCACGGCATGGCGGGCGGACTCACGTTGTGCCTGGCGATGCCGGCTTCGGAGACCGTCTATGGCGGCTCTGGAGAGCGGCAGGGTCTGGGCCGGTAGAGTCACGTCCTGACTTCGTCACAGGGGTATCGGATGACCTTGGTGACCGTGGCACTTGCCCCGGCTTACGACCCGGCTTCATGGCGCACGTTCTTCACTCTGGCCGGCACCGCCGCGGCCACCCTGACCGGGCTGTTCTTCCTTGCCTTCTCGCTTCGCCTGCAGGAACTGCAGCAGAGCATCCTGCTCCGGACGCGAGCACGTTACCTCCTGACCTGGCTGATCATGATCGCCATCGGTTCCGCGCTCGTCGTCATACCGGGCCAGTCGCGTGCCGTCCTGGCGACGGAGATCCTGATCCTGTCCGTGGGCTGTACCGCGTATACGAGCTGGTCCCTGCTGAGGACGACACGGTTGGAGTTGCCTCAGTTCTCCGCCGATCTGGTCGCCCGGTGGTTCGGCATGGCCGTAACTTGGCTGCTCAGCATCGGGGCGGGGATCAGCCTGCTCATCGGGCAGGGAGGCGGGCTGTATTTCCTGGCGTTCGCCGTGCTGCTCGGTATCGCCCTCGAGGTTGCAGCTGCCTGGAGCCTGGTCGTGTCGGCCGGCAACGGCGAGATACCGGGTGGAGGGAAGCCGGCCGGGCCACCGCCGGCCGAAGGCGAGTCACCCCGCGCCGCGCCAGGACAATGACCGGGTTGGTGCGCTGATCTGGCCGCGAGGGCAGCGACTCCGGGGTTTAGCCCGCTCAGGTCAGCCGACCGGGTGAGAGGTCCAGCGGGCTGGATCGGTTCCGAGGAATTGCAGGCGACTGAACAGAGTGGCTGCGCTGAGCTTCGGATGGGCGCCAGTTTGCTCAACAAACGCGACCAGCCCGTCCGCGTCCGGCGCGCAGACCTCCTGGGTCGGCGGGTGGCCGGGCCATGGGACGGTCGCCGCAAGGACCTGGTAACCGTTGATGACCTCGGGCCGCGGGTGGCCGGCGAGGAACCCGGCGGAGGCGGTGCAGTAGATGTTTGCCGCCTGCTCCTCGGAAACCGGGAGGACAGTCAGGACGGGCGTGTTGTCGGGTGGGCCGCCGTTCGGCGACATCGCCTTGGGGCCAGCGGTGACCTGGACGTAATTTGCCAACAGGTGGCCGTGCTGAACAGTGAACGACGTCGTAGCCACCTGCCAGTCCTTTGGCACGCGGGTCAGCACGGCAGGGAACCAGAGTGAAGCGACCGGGGCGCCCACGCTGGTACTCCTCGCCACTCTCACTAGCTCAGCCTGCGTGATGCACCGCGGACGATCCTTCGCGTGCGGCTGGATTACAACCGCGCCTGGAGGCAAGGGGCTGGACCGATGGCCCGAGCATGAAGAGAGGGTCTGCAGCACAGCCCAGCCGCGACCGGAATAAGTCCAGATGAGGAACTGTCCGGCGCTGGTGCTGGCCCAGTAGGCCGGATGACCGTCGATGTCGGGCGCGCGGCCGGTGACGCGCGGCGGATACCCGCCAGTGGGCGAGTTGTCGCTGCAATTGAGATCGGTCGCGCCTGAGCTGGCCGGCACCTCCTGCAGTCCGCACAGGCCGGGCTGATGTACGTACAAGCTCGAGATCAGCGCCCCGTTGCTGTCTACCCAGTCCATGGTGCGGCTGGTCTCGCCGCCCGAGACGGACGTTCCGGCGGGCAGCCAACCGAACGATGCGTAGACCCGCATCGGGTCGAACCCCGGGCCCAGCGCGGTCAGAGTCGGGCCGACCGGCCCGGTCCTGTTGATACTGGTCGCGCGTCCGCTGGCGAAGAGCGTCGCCCCGGCGACGATCGCCACGACCGCGCCCGCCGCCAGCACCGGCGTCGCGAGGACGAGCGTCCGGTGCCAGTAGCGCCGGGTCCGGGCGTTGCGGCGCGCGGCGGGGAGACTGATCCGGGCAGGTGGCTGCTCGGCAGCGGCTTCAAGGTTAAGCAGGGTGGTCAGGTTCGCCTCAAGCATGGCCGGGCGCCTCCTTCGCCGAACGGCTGTCTCGTGCCGCCGACATGGTCTCGGAAGGGAGAGGTGAGTCGGGTCCGAGGATCCGGCGCAGAGCTGCCAGCGCCTTGGCAGTCTGGCTCTTGACCGTGCCCGGAGCGCATCCCAGGAGCTCGGCGGACTGATTTACATCCAGGTCGCAGTAGTAACGGAGCACCAGGACGGCCCGCTGCCGCGGAGTCAGGGAGGCGAGTGCGGCCTGCAAGTCCAGCAGGCTGTCCAAGTCCGGCGCGCTGGCGGGCAGTTCGGGCGGGTGATCGGTGATGCTTACCCGACGAGACCAGGCCGCCCGTCGCGCTCGGACAAACTCCCGCACGAGGATCGCCCGGACGTAGGCGTCGGTGCTGTCAGCGGCCGACGCCCGCGCCCAGTGCAGGCATAGCTTGGCCAGCGTGGCCTGAACAAGATCGTCAGCACTGTGCCAGTCCCGTGAGAGCAGGAGGGCCAGCCGCCGAAGCGACGGAATGCTGGCCGCCGCGTAGGCGGCAAACTCGTCGTCAGGTGGCGCGGTCATGCCCCGGGCCGCCTGCCTGAAGTCATCACGCCCCTAAGAAGCATGCGGCCGCGTCATTGGTTGCCGGCCCTGGCCTACACCCCTTCCAGCGACTCGTGCCGGCGCGATGAGCCGGGGATAGCATCTCGTCCTTGTCGGTCAGGAGCAGGTCGGTGAGCGGGACGATCCCTTCCTCGGCGACGGCTGACGGGAGTTCTGACAGGAGATACTGTGCAGGCAGGGCGCGTGGCGGGGGCTGGAGGTGGTGCAGTCGTCATGGTCCGGGTGATCATGCTGTCGCCGCCGGGCGCCGGGAAGGGCACGCACAGCAGGTGGCTGACGCAGCATACTGGGGCCGCTCACATCTCCGCGGGTGACCTTCTGCGGGCCGAGGTCGAGCGCGGGTCCGACCTGGGGCGGCAGGTCGCCGAGTACACCTCGCGCGGCGATCTTGTCCCGGACGAGCTGATCTTCAGCATCCTGGCGCCGGTCGTGGTTGCTGCCGCCCGCGATACTGGCGGCTACGTGCTCGACGGGTTCCCGCGAACGATGCCGCAGGCGTTGCGCGCGGCCCAATTCGGGGCCGACGTCGGTCTGACCAGCAACGCCGTGATCTATCTCACAGCGCCGGAGGAAGAACTCGTCGGCCGTCTGCTCGACCGGGCAGGACGGGACGGCCGGCCCGATGACCAGCTCGGCGTGATCCGGCATCGGCTCGCGGTCTTCGCCAAGGAGACCGCGCCGCTAGTCGACTACTACCGTGACCGGGGCATCCTGCTGGAGCTGAGCACTGACCGGCCCGAGGCAGAGGTACAAGCGGACCTGCTGGACTGGCTCGAAGCCCGCGGGCTGATGCCCCCCGCACCCGGCGAATCCCGAACGAACCATCGAGAACTAACCAGGTCGACGCGGCCGACAACCACTGACCTGCCTCACGACGACCAGCCTGTTAACCAGGCCTAGGCAGCATTCGATAGCTTCCCGCGGCAGCGCAGGGCTCCTACGATGACCTGATGTGCACTGATGAGTCCGTCCCCGGGCGCACTCCTGCCATGCTGACCGACGAGCAGGTCGCGGCCGGCGTGCGGCAGCTCGTCCCGCTCGAGCCGGTCGACTCGCTGGTCGTGACGACGCTCATCGACAACGTCACCGACTTGTTCATGCCCGACCAGGGCCCGGCCCGGCGGGACAAGCCGAGCCGGGTACCGTCCCGGCCCGCGCCGATGATGACCGAAGGCAGCGGGCCCGACGTCCTCGTGGCCGAGCACGGCTTTTCCGCGCTGGTCACCATTAGCAAGGCGGGCCGTGAGCACACCTTCTTGTTCGACGCCGGCACCAGCCCGGACGGAGTCGTCGAGAACATGCGCCGGCTGCAGCTCGATCCGGCATCGCTCGAAGCCATCGTGTGCAGCCACGGGCACTTCGACCACACCACCGGAATCGACGGGCTCGTCCGGGTGCTCGGCCGGACGAACATGCCGGTGCTCCTCCACCCCCATTTCTGGCGGCGGCGCCGGATCGTGTTGCCGGGCCGCGACCCGCTGGAGCTGCCGACCACCAGCCGCAGCGCGCTCGAAGGCGCCGGCTTTGAGATCATCGAGGACCGCCAGCCCCATTTCCTGTTTGGCGGCAGCGTCCTGATTACCGGCGAGGTGCCGCGTGCCACTGGTTACGAGCCCGGCTTTCCGCCACAGCAGGCCTGGCTGGATGGCGGCTGGCAGCCTGATCCGCTGGTGCTCGACGATCAGGCGCTGATCGTGAACGTAGCCGGGCACGGCCTGGTCGTGCTCACTGGCTGCGGGCATGCGGGCGTAGTCAACACTGCCCGCTACGCACGGCAGCTCACCGGCGGCCAGCCGTTGCATGCGCTGATCGGCGGCTTCCACCTCAACGGACCGCTGTTCGAGCCGCTGATCCCGCGGGTGCTGGACGACCTGGCCGAACTCCAGCCGGACTGGCTGGTGCCCGCGCATTGCACCGGCTGGCGAGCGCAGCACGCCATGTCGGCCAAGTTCGGCGAGTCGTTCGTGCCGAACGCCGTCGGCACCAGCTTTCACTT
>JASIBJ010000480.1 GCA_030045215.1 Streptosporangiaceae bacterium
TCGGGTGCCTGGCCGCCCGTCGCGTCGGTGACCGCGGCGCCCTGATCGCCGCCCTGGCCGACGTAGGGGGTGTAGCCGAGCCGGCGCATGAGCTCGGCCCACGCCCGCGCGATACGGCCGGGGTCCCAGCCGGCCTCGATCGGCTGGCCGGAGAAGCCGTAGCCCGTCATTGAGGGCAGCACCAGGTCGAACGCGTCCTCGGCCGAGCCACCGTGCGCGGTCGGGTCGGTGAGCGGACCGATGACCTCGAGCAGCTCTATCACCGAGCCGGGCCAGCCGTGCGTGATGATCAGCGGCAGCGCGTCCGCGTGCGGTGACTTCACGTGGATGAAGTGGATGTTCTCGCCGTCGATCTCGGTCGTGAACTGCGGCAACGCGTTCAGCTTCGATTCGGGCATGCGCCAGTCGTACTCGGTCGCCCAGTAGCGGGCGAGCTTCTGGAGGGTGGCCAGCTGCACGCCCTGCGACCGGTCTTTGACCAGTTCCTGGGATGGCCAGCGTGTCGCCGCGATGCGCCGCCGGAGGTCTGCGATCACCGTTCAGGGCACAGCAAATGGACGACAGGGCAGCCTGGCCACCTGCGCTGGCGGCGACAAGGCCTCTGTTCAGGCAGCTGCTGCGGCCCGGTACCGTTCGTGCCGCCCGGCCGATTCTGGTCGCGCCTCTCCCGCCCAGTCCGGGACCGGCCTGGTGCAGCCTTGCCGGACGAGCTCATCGATGTGCACGGCCAGCAGAATGGCCCCGTCTGTCAGCAGGTCGCGCTCGGCAGGAGTGATGTCGCCCCGGTCAGCCCGCTCGCGGAAGATCGCGCAGGTGTGCTCGAGTGCTGCCTCGACTGTAAGCACGGTAATCACGGTTCCCACCTCCACCCCAGGTATACCGCCAGGGGTGCCGAGGCCGGGCAGAGGCGTTGGTCCCCACCATAGGCCCAGCTTGCACAGCATTTAGAGGCCGGTGCGCTGCCATCGGCGGTATCGCGCTTTGCCGTGGAGCCGGCGGCTGATCTGGGCGCCGGTGAAGAACGGCGGCATGGCGGCCAGTCGCTCGCCGAGCAGCTGGCGCCGGCGCAGAGCTCGCCACCCGGAGAGCGTGCGGGCGTCGGGATAGGTGGTGAGGGCGAAGTTGATGGCGGCGTCGACGTCGAAGGTCGCGGTACGGCCGCGGTCGTAGGCCCGGCACGCGTGCTCGAGGGCCTGGATGGCGAGCGCGGCGTTCGCGGCGCGCTGCAGCCTGCTTGCGGCGGGCAGGTCGGCGCCGGGCCCGGCGAAGAAGTCGTCGAAGACCGACTTGCGTTCCAGCAGGTCGACCCAGGGGGTGTAACTGGGGCGGCCGGTGAGGCTGTCGTGGTGCAGCCGGTACAGAGCCTGGTCGGGTCCCTCGACGTGACCGACGTCGGACACCGAGGCGACGCGCAGCCACATGTGGAGGTCGGTGGCGACCTTGATGCCCGTGGAGAGCAGCCCGGTCCGCTCGAGTGCGCTCGCGCGGACGATGGCCTCGGGTGTGGTGATGCAGGTGACCGCCGTCCGGCAGCGCTCGGCGACCCAGTCCTGGCCGTGCCAGATGGTCCAGGAGCGAAGCCGGGTGCTCGGGTCCCGCGGGACGGGACCGCGAAAGTGCCGCGGGTGCCCGTACACCAGGCCGACCGCAGGGAATGCGCTGAACAGCGCGGCCGAGCGGGCCAGGGAGCCGGGAGTGAGCAGGTCGTCGGCGTCGAGGCGCATGATGAGCTCGCCGGCCGCGTCGGCGTGCCCGCGGTTGAACGCTGCCGCGGGGCCGCCGTTGGCCGCCAGCGCGATCAGGCTGACCCGCGGATCGGCCTCGGCCAGCGTGCGCGCGACGTTCGCGCTGTCGTCGGTCGAGGCGTCGTCGACGATGATCACCTGCACGTCGACGCCGTCCTGCGCAAGCACGCTGGCGACCGTCTGCGGCAGGTAGTGGCCATAGTTGTACATCGGGATGATGACCGACACCAGCGGACGCCGGCCCGGCGCGGGCCGGCTGGCCGGGCTGCGGACACATGCCTGTCGCCCGATGCCCCGGCTGCGATGACCGGCTCTGCCAGTCCAGCTCTCAGGCTTCTCGTTGGTCTGAACTGGCTCGGCCTGCACAGCTGAGGTCTCCCGTCGTCGTCAGCGGCTCACGTTCGGGCATGGGAAGGCCAGCGCGTTCTCGATGCGTAGTCCTGACGACGCCTGCGGGGCAGGCAGTCGTATCCCCCTGGACCTGTGTAGCCTCAGGACCTGGAATAACCCTGAGAATCAGATCCGGATCAGCGCTGAGAATCGTTGGCGCCGGTGGGTGGCCCGCCGACGCCCGAGTTCGTCGCCGACGCCGTGATGGACGCGGCGGAGATCGCGACGAGGCTGCCCACTTTATTGGTGAACGGCGCCATGATCGAGGCGCTGCTCCTCACAGGAGACTGTCCAGCGAGTACCCACATGTTCCCGGCATGAGCCGTCCCTGGCGGGGCGGCCTCTGGCCTACCGCTGAGGCCGGCAGCCTGACCTCGCTGCGCCGGGTGTACTACGCGCTCTGGTAGTCGAAGACGGGCAGCTCGTTGGGAACAATGCCTGGGACGCCCTGGGACGAAATCCCGGTAAGGCGGTCCCCTGAGGAAACGGCTGTCTTGCTAATCACCAAAGGAGGTGAGAGCCTCCCGCTAGCAGCGTTCCAGCGACCACCAAACCCGCGGCTCCGAAAAGACATAGCACTGAGCCGGAGACAAGCCACTGTTTCCCGCTGGAAATACACCTGGCCTTTTTCACCATGGCGACTTGGAATCTCAGAAGCCTGATGCGCGCGGCGTCCTCGGCCTGGGTCGTGGCGATCTTGTACTCCGGGCGCCTGCCGGTCCCGTCGCCCTCAGTGTCGGAAAGTTGGCCTTCACAGTTATCCAGGTTGAGCTTCGGGTAACGCGAAAGGGGAACGAGCGCTACGGCCGCAAGCAACGCTGCCAGGACCGCCGCCCATAGCCCTATCCGGAAATAGAAACTGCTGAAGTCCACTTGTTGTGCGGTGGCGCTGAGGCCGACGAGAATCCCGGCGAAGCCCAGCACGAGTCCGGCCTTGGTGGTCAGGCTGTCCGTGTGGGCATTTATCGCCTCCCGCTCCGCCGCCACTTGGTCAAGGACAAGATCCAGTGACGGAGAGTCAGCCTCGCGAGAACTCCCGGCGTCGGCCAGCTTCCCGGCCGCGGCACCCAGGGCTTTGCTTATCTTGTTTGTGGTCCCTACTAGCTTCGTGACCTGCTCTGTGAGCGCCGTCAAATCGTCGGTAGGCTGACCCATGGCCGTCATCTTCGTCTAGCTCCCGAACGGCCGCAAGGCAGGATCTCAACGGCACGCAGGCCCGATCAGGCCGCCCGCGCGTCGGACGGGTTCAGTCAAGGGAGGTTGACCGGTGACAGCGACCCAGCAGGTCGGCGAGGCCGCCCGGATCACGAGCCCGTTCGCCTGGGAGCAGCACTGCTGCCTGCCGCTGCGGGCCGACTATGACGTCGCTCCGCTGCGCCGGTATCTCGATGCTGGCGTCAGCTACGTGTCGGTGAACGTCGGGTTCGCGCCCCACGACATTGACGCCACCATGCGTGTCCTCGGCTCCTGGCGGCGGCAGATCCTGCTCAGCAGCACGACGTTCGCCCTGGTGTCGACCGTCGACGAGCTGCTGGCAGCGCAGCAGCAGGGGCGGCTGGTCGTGGGCTTCGACCTAGAGGACACCAACCCGCTCGGCGGCGAGATCGGCATGGTCCAGGCCTACTACGACCTCGGAGTGCGGTCGATGCTGCTCACCTACAACGCGGAGAACCTGGCCGGTTTCGGCTGTCACGCTCCGGACGACACCGGCCTGACCGAGTTCGGCCGCTCGGTGGTTCATGAGATGAACCGCGTCGGCATGATGGTGGACGTCTCCCACTGCGGGTACCGGACGTCCATGGACGCGCTGGAGCTCTCGGCCAGCCCGGTCATCTTCAGCCACTCGGCCATGCGCGGCGTATGGGATCACGAGCGCAACATCCGCGACGACCAGGCTCGTGCCTGCGCCGCCACCGGGGGAGTCATCGGGATCAATGGCGTCGGCATCTTCCTGGGCGACAACGACATCAGCGTCCAGGCGATGGCGCGCCACATTGACTATGCCGTCGAGCTCGTCGGACCGGACCACGTCGGCATCGGCACCGACTATGTCTTTGACCTTGACGACCTCGATCGCGAGCTGTCGAACGCTCAGATCTTCCCGGAGAGCTACCGGCGGGCAGGGCGAGTCGACTTCTTCCCGCCCGAGCAACTCGCGCCGCTGGAGGCGGAGCTCGCCCGCCGCGGCTACCCGGCTGCCGACATTGCCGCGATCATGGGCGGCAACTTCCTGCGGGTCGCGCGCCAGGTATGGAAGCCAAGCCCAGGGCAGGTAACGCGGTAGGCCGGAGGATCAGCGCAAGACGAAGCCCGGCGTCAGCTCGTCATCTGGATCAACGCAGAACGTGTGCTCGCCGGTCTTGTACGCCATCCCCGTGACCTGCGGAATCACGCCGTCGTGGCCGTCAGCCGCCATGCGGTCGAGCACGCGCGCCCGGAATCTCGTCCCGACAATCGAATCGTGAATGAGAGCCTGGCCAGGGGCAAGCTGCCCGGACGCGGTCAGGTCCGCGAGCCGCGCGCAGGTCCCCGAGCCGCACGGCGACCGGTCGACCTCGCCGTCGGCGAAGATCGTGACATTGCGCTGGTGCAGATCTCCGGCCTGGTCGCGACCGAGATGGTCGTAGATGATAGTTCCGTATATACCGTTGAGTCGCCGATCGGACGGGTGCTCGGCGGCAGGGGAATCGGAGAGCTGCTGTTTAATCTGGCGCCCGAGGACGATCAGGTCGGGCAGGTGCTCCGGTGCGACCCTGAGTCCGAGCGAGGCCGCGTCCACGCTGGCATAGAAGGCGCCGCCGAAGCTGATCGACGCCCGGACCTCGCCCCTCGAGGTGGCGACCGGCTCGTCCCGCGAGCTGACGTAGCTCGGCACGTTGACGAAGTCAACGGCGGTAATGCGCTGACCCTCCGCATGCACGCGCGCCGTCACCCGGCCGGACGGGACGTCGATGACGACATCGGTGAGCCCGGTCGCGCTGAACTCGACCCGCCCCGTGTGCAGCGCCCACGCGCCGAGGGCGATGGTTCCGTGCCCGCAGGCGGTGGAAAACCCGTCCTTGTGCCAGAACAGCACTCCGAAGTCTGCGCCCGCATCATCGGGCGGCGTGATGAAGGCCCCGTACATGTCTGCGTGGCCGCGGGGCTCGTAGCACAGGAGCTGGCGGAGCCGGTTAACCTCCGGGTCGCTGGCCGCGTTCGCCCGCCGCTGCGCGACCGTGCTGCCGCGGATCTGGACCGGAGGGTCGGCGACTATGCGGAACGGTTCCCCGGCAGTGTGGTAGTCGATTGCCCGGACGGCCGGGTCAGTCATCTGGTGCGCCTCCTCCGCGTTCCCGGTCGTGGCCCGGCTCAGACGTCTGACCATCGGCGAGCGCGGCGATGATCTTCTCGGCGGCGGCGATGTCGGTGTCGAGCGGGCGGTCCTCGTCGTCGGCGGGCAGGCAGCGCAGGCACCGATCGTAGACCGTGCGCAGCGAGGTACCTGCGGGCTCGGTGCCGCGCTGGCGCAGCGCGCGGACCGCGGCGACGAGCTCGCACGCAAGAACCGTGCGCAGCCGCGGGACCATGGCGGCCGCGGCGCGGGCAGCCTGTGGCGAGAAGGCGGCGTGCTCCTCGGCTCCCTGCGACAGCACGGCGGTGCCGAGGGAGACCGGCGCGGCCAGTCCGCGCAGTTCGGCAAGCGCGGCGCTGGCGGTGTACTCGAGGATCATGATGCCGGAACTGCCGTCGGCGCCGTCGGCGAGGAATGCCCGCAGCCCGGTCCGTTCCGGATGCGTGAGCGCGGCGAGCCTGGCC
>JASIBJ010000481.1 GCA_030045215.1 Streptosporangiaceae bacterium
CCTCAATGTGCTCGCCCGCCTTGACTACGTCGTGCGGGTCGACGTCGTGCTTGATGGACAGTTCCCTGGACGGGATCACGCCCTCGGTCTTGTAGCCGATGTCGAGCAGAACCTCATCTCGATCGACTTTGACGACTGTGCCCTCGACAATGTCGCCGTCGTTGAAGTACTTGATGGTCTCGTCGATGGCGGCGAGGAAGGCCTCCTCGGAACCGATATCGTTTACTGCTACCTTGGGGGTCGAGGTGGCCTCTGTGCTGCTCGTCATGTGTAGGTGGACTCCGGATACGGACATGGATGGAATTGCAGGGTTGCGACCGTGCAAGGTGGGAGTCCGACAAGGAAAGCCATGGTTTGCGAGACATGCCTGGCCAGCATGACCGGCCGCGGCCTGCAGTAAGACCGGCCCCGCGGGCTGCCTGACCATAGGCGGACTGCACCCGAACACAGTGCAGGCTCCAGCATATGAGAGGCCGGCCTACCGGTCAATCCTGGGGCCATGCGGGCAGGTCCGCCTAGTGAGCGGCCTCGGCCCAGCTTGGGCCCGAGCCCATAGATACCTCGAGGGGGACGCTCAGGTCGGCGGCCCCGCCCATCGCGGCAGCCACCAAGGGCCGGACCACCTCCAACTCACCGGGTGCCACCTCGAACAGGAGTTCGTCATGTACCTGGAGCAGCATCCGCGACCGCAGCCCGGCGGCCTCGAGTTGCGCGTGCACCGACAGCATCGCGACCTTGATGATGTCGGCAGCCGAACCCTGGATGGGCGCATTGAGCGCCATCCGCTCGGCCATTTCGCGGCGCTGGCGGTTGTCGGAGGTGAGGTCGGGCAGGTACCGGCGACGGCCGAGCATGGTCTGCGTATAGCCGTCCATCCGGGCCCGGGCCACGACGTCCCTGAGGTAGTCCCGGACGCCGCCGAACTGCTGGAAGTACTCGTCCATGTAGCCGCGCGCCTCGTCCGGCGAGATCCGCAGCTGCTGGGATAGCCCGTAGGCCGAGAGCCCGTAGGCCAGGCCGTAGTTCATGGCCTTGACCTTGCTACGCAGTTCCGGCGTCACCTCCAGCGGCGCCACGCCGAATACCCGGCCTGCGGTCGCCGCGTGGAAGTCGTGCCCGGACCCGAACGCGGCGGCCAGCGCCTCGTCGCCGGACAGGTGGGCCATGATCCTCAGCTCGATCTGGCTGTAGTCGGCCGTCAGCAGGCACTCATAGCCCGCGCCCACCACGAATCCCTGCCGGATTCGCCGTCCCTCCTCGGTGCGGATCGGGATGTTCTGCATGTTCGGGTCGGTCGATGACAGGCGGCCGGTAGCCGCGATCGTCTGGTTGTACGTGGTATGAATCCGGCCGTCGGCGTCCGCCATCGGGATCAGCGAGTCGACGATGCTCTTGAGCTTGGCGACGTCGCGGTGCCGCAGCAGGTAGGCGAGCACCGGGTGCTCGGTCTGCGCTAGCAGCCCGGTCAGCGCCTCCGAGTCCGTCGTGTACCCGCTCTTGATGCGCCTGGTCTTGGGTAGTCCGAGCTCGGTGAACAGCACGTCCTGCAGTTGCTTGGGCGAGCCCAGGTTGAACTCGTGCCCCGTGACCGCGAACGCCGCCTGTTCGGCCCCCTTGACTTCCCCGCCCAGCTCGGCCGACATGGCCGCAAAATGCTCGACATCGGCGGCGATGCCGGCCCGTTCCATCTCGGCCAGCACGCTCACGAGCGGTAGCTCGACATTGGCCAGCAACTCCGTAGCGCCGCGGTTGGCCAGATCGGCGTCCAGAGCCTCGGCCAGTTCGGCGGTCGCCTGCGCGCGCTGAGCCAGCGCGGTCGCGGCCTCCGACTCATCGGGCACGTCCAGCGTGAGTTGCCCGGTCGGCATAGCAGCCTCACGCAGTTCCCGGTTGAGGTAACGCAAGGCCAGGTCGGCCAGGTCGAACGAGCGCTGCCCGGGCAGCGCGAGGTAGGCGGCCAGCGCGGTGTCGCTGGTCAGGCCGGCCAGATCCCAGCCGCGGGCCGCGAGCGCGTGCATCGGGCCCTTGGCGTCGTGCAGCGCCTTCGGCCGGGACGGATCGGCTAGCCAGGCAGCGAGCGCGATGTCGTCGTCCTCGGTCAGCGTGGTCGGATCGAGGAACGCGGCCGCTCCCCCGGGTCCCGCTATCGCCAGGCCGGTCAGGTTCCCCGTGCCCCGACCCCACGTCCCGCTGGCGGCGAGCCCGCTCCGACCGGGCCCGGCGGCGTGCTCGGCCAGCCAGGCACCGACCTCGCCCGGCGCCAGGATCATCGCCGACAGGTCGAAGGCGGTCGTGGACTCGTTGACCGTGCCCGCTGCCGCTGCCGTCGGCCCGCCGATGCCGTTCGGCAGGATCGAGTACAGGCGGTCGCGCAGCACCCGGAACTGCAGGGTGTCGAAAAGCTGATGGATTTGCTCCCGGTCCCACGGCACGGGACGCAAGTCGGCCGGGCCAACGTCAAGCGGGACGTCCCGCACCAGCTGAGTCAGCTGGCTGTTGCGCAGCACCCCGGCCAGGTGCTCGCGCAGGGCGTCGCCTGCCTTGCCCTTCACCTCATCGACGCGGTCGACGAGCGCCGACAGCGAGCCGAACTCGGCGATCCACTTCGTCGCGGTCTTCTCCCCCACGCCCGGAATGCCCGGCAGGTTGTCGCTCGGATCGCCGCGCAGCGCGGCGAAGTCCGGGTACTGCGCCGGGGTCAGCCCGTATTTCGCCTCCACCTCCTCGGGCGTGAACCGCTTCATCTCGCTGATTCCGCGCATTGTGTACAGGACGGTGACGTCGTCGGTTACCAGCTGCAGCGCATCCCGGTCCCCCGTGACGATGAGCACCTCCATCGGGGTGTCAGCCAGCGTCGCCTGGGTCGCCAGCGTCGCGATCACGTCATCGGCTTCGTACCCGGCGACGGACAGCCGCTTGATCCCGAGAGCGTCGAGCACCTCGAAGATGAGGCTCAGCTGGTTGCGGAAGTCGGCCGGGCTCTCCTTCCTCGTGGCCTTGTACTCGACGTACTGCTCATGCCGGAAGGTGGGCTCGCTGCGGTCGAAGGCCACGGCAATGTGCGTGGGCTGCTCGTCCCGCAGCACGTTGATGAGCATCGCCGTGAAGCCGTAGACGGCATTCGTGGGCTGGCCGGTCGTTGTGGAGAAGTTCTCAAGCGGCAGCGCGAAGAACGCGCGGAAGGCCAGAGAGTGCCCGTCCAGGAGCAGCAACCGCCCGCGGGCGCGGTGTGCCTGCTCCGGGTGATCCCGACCCGACTCCGCCGCCTTCGTTGCCACACCCGGATCTTAGTGCGCCCATCCGACAGTCGCCTGGCCTTGCCAGGGCGACGCGGCTGCCCGGCCCGCACCCTACGCTGGCTGCAGCCTGAGTTCAGGAGGCATTCACGCCGAACGCGGAGGTATCGGTGCCGGACTTGTCCGAGCGGGAGCAGCAGATCAAGGAAGCCTTCAACAGTCAGGGCAGCGAAACGCTGACCGGACGCATGGGCATCAAGATCCTCGAGGCATCGGCAGAACGCGTGGTCGGCACCATGCCGGTCGAGGGCAATACCCAGCCGTACGGAATCTTGCACGGCGGGGCATCCTGCGTGCTCGCCGAATCCCTCGGATCACTGGGATCCGCCCTTCAGGCCGGTCCAGGCCGTTTCACCGTCGGCATCGAGATCAACGCAACTCATCACCGCCCGGCCACATCCGGCCTGGTCACAGGGGTGGCGACGCTTGCGCACGGTGGCCGGACGATGGCCACCTTCGATGTCGTCATCACCGACGAGCAAGGACGGCGAGTCTGCACGGCCAGGCTGAGCTGCCTCCACCGGGATGCCGTTCCACCCGGCGGCAGAGCTCCCTACGCCTGAGCCGCGGGGTTGGTATTCCGGCTTGGTCCCAGGATCCGGGGGACGTTCCTCGCATTCCGGCAAGGGAATCTCCGTGTCTTTGCGCGCCGTGGCTGGGCGTCGCTACCGTTGTGGGGAGAGCGCGCCAAGACCGAGTAGAGAACGTGCCGGCCCGGGGAAGGCCGACATGGCACCAAAGGTTTTGCTAGCTCCTGACCGCCGACCGCCAACCGGCATGCGGCGGACGCAAGCGACGGGTGCCGGACTCGCCGGGGGCTGCGGATCCGGGCGCCCGCCGCCTGCGTAAGCCCTGAGTACAGCTAGCCTGCGGACGACTGCGGCTTGTCCGCAGCGTCGTCTGGAGCTGGCGCCGGCGTATCCTCCACCGCTGCGGGAGACTCCTCGTTCCCTCCGAAAGGCTTGGCTTTCTCCGCCGCAGCCTCGGCCAGGACCTCCTCCGCGACGGAGCGCATCGTCTTGCGCTTGTCCATCGACGTCTTCTGGATCCACCGGAATGCCTGGGCCTCCGTCATGCCCTGGCTGTCCTGCAGATGGCCCTTCGCGCGGTCCAGCAGTTTGCGCACCTCAAGCCGCTCGCGCAGGCCTGCGGCCTCGGAGTTGAGCGCGGCGATCTCGGCGAACCTGCTGGCCGCTACCTCGATCGCCGGCACCAGGTCGGCCTTGGTGAACGGCTTGATCAGGTAGGCCATCGCCCCAGCCTCGCTGGCCCGCTGCACGAGGTCACGCTGAGAGAACGCGGTAAGGATCACGACCGGCGCCAGTTGGCTGGCCGTTATCCGCTCCGCGGCCGAGATACCGTCCAGGCCTGGCATCTTCACGTCCATGATCACGAGATCGGGACGGATCTGCTCGGCTAGCTGCACGGCAGTCTCGCCATCCGCTGCCTCACCGGCTACGACGTAGCCTTCCTCCTCCAGCATCTCGCGCAGGTCCAGGCGGATGAGGGCCTCGTCCTCGGCTATCACCACGTGAAAGGGGCTCTTGCTCACGAGCCGAGCGTATCGAAGAGCCGGTACATTAGCCTTCGACACCTCCTGTCGCCAGCAAGCCCCGGTATTCCAACTGGCAGAGAACGCGGTCTCAAACACCGCGCAGTGTGGGTTCGACTCCCACCCGGGGCACGGAGCCAGTGGTGCGACCAAGGTCACCAGCGGCGGCCGATCGCGCTCGTGCGTCAGCCTCATTGTCACTTTTCACCGGTTCGGTACAAGGTTTGTAGGTATACGTCCGGATCTCTCCGTACAGAGTCGATGAAAAGTGCCTGCTGGCGAGCCCGAAAGTCGATCTGTGCCCGGTGCAGCGGTCCACAACCCCGGCCAGCTGGGCCGACTACGATGCCTCGGCCTGGCTCTGGCGGCGCAGCCACGTCTGGGGCTGGCCGGTCTCTGCCGCCAGCGCCGACCAGGTCCACCCCTCGGACCGGCGCAGAGCGACATAGTCGGCGACGCTTTCGAAGCCCACTATCGCCGCTACCTGGTCCGCCCGGGCCGCGGCGGCATGGCGCTTGGCGGCATGGGCGGTCCTGGCGATCCCGTGCCGCAGCATGGCGGCCTCAACCGTGTGGTAGCTCATGCCGACTTCGGCGGCTATCTGATTGACCGTGCGGTGTTCCTGGTCGTGCCGGACTGTCAGGTACCGGGCGACATCCGCGAAGCCGAGCCTGGCCAGGACCGGCCGCCAGCGGTCATCGGCATCGGCCGTCATGGCTCTGGCGACCGCTGCGGCCTCCGGGTCCAGGCGGCGCAGGTGGCGCGACAGCCAGTCCTTGTGCAGGCCGGCCTGCCGGCTAATGGCCGCCAGGCTCGCACCTGCGGCCGTGCGCGCTCGCACGAGCGTGCCAAGGTCTGCGTATCCGCCCCGGGCGGCCGCTGCCGCCGCCACGCTGGCGAGGTGCTGGGCGGCTCGCGCCCTGTTGGCGGCGGCGCTACCCGAGTGCGGCCGGCTGGCCTGAGCCAGACGAGCCTTGCGCCGCCGCTGCTCCGGTAGCGGCCTGCCCCGCGCAGCAGCCGCTGCAGCCTGAGCCAGTTCGCCCGACCGAGCCCTAGCCTGTCCCTGCTCGCTGCCCGCCCGGACGGCCGGGTCGAAGATCAGCCGGGCGGAGAAAGCCGCCGCCCGCAGCTTCTTCGTCGCCGCGCCCTCCAGCGACTGGCCTCGCTCGAGCCCGAATGCCTCGCAGTACCCGACCTTGGTCCAGCCATGCGAGCGCAGATGCGCGGTAACAGAGCGCAGCCACCTCCCGCATAGGTGACACAAGACGAAATCGCCGTCGGCCACGAGCTCGCCCATCGGCGCGAAGTAGCCGATGCCGTCGGCGCTGATGCCGAGGGGCTTCGGCTCGGGAACGCCGCGCCCGGCGGGCACGGCTGTACGCAGAGCTGGCCGCTCGGGATGTCCCACGCGGCCAGAACGTGCATTGGCGGTCGTGCCAGCCATTGCTGCTCTCCCGGATCCCGGCTCGAGTAGTAACAACGAGACTACTAAGGCTCTCGCCCCACGTCACTACCGCAAGCGGGACGGTGCTACCCGACCCGGCCGGTTCTCGTCCTGGCAGCCAGCGTCCGGCCGTGATGCTGACCGCGATTTCGGCCGGGCGCCCAAGGGTCGTCCCGGCCGTTAAGCTGTGATCATGACTGCGAGCCCGCCGCTATCACTGGCGGAGTGGGTGGTCCTGGCGGTCATCGCCGAGCAGCCGACTCACGGCTTCCCGATTGCACAGCTGACCGCAAGCGGTGGCGAACTGGGCCGGATCTGGCACATCCCTCGGCCGGTGGTCTACCGGTCACTGACCAGGCTCGCCGAGGCCGGGCTGATCAGCGAGGACGGCCTCGAGCCCGGTCGCGGGCCACAGCGGACCATCTATGCGATTACGCCAGTGGGGCGTGCAGCCGTGGAGGGATGGCTGTACCAGCCCGTCGAGCACGTTCGTGATGTGCGCTCGCACTTGCTGTTGAAGCTCGCGCTGCTGCACCGCGGCGGGGCCGACCCCACGGACCTGCTCCGGCGTCAGCGCGAGGTGCTCGCCCCGATTGCCCAGGCCATCGCCGACGAGCGCCCGTCCCCAGCCGACTTCGAGGCCACGCTGCTAGCCTGGCGGCGGGCCAACGCCGCCGCGACGATCGCGTTCCTCGCGGACGTGACCCCGCCGGGCTGAAAGCTCAGGACCGGATCGGCTGACGGGCGGCAGCCGGCCGGGAGCCACTTCGTTCCCCTCTATCAGGCAGCGGCTCATCACAGTAGCTGAGCATCGGGCATGGGGTCGGCGGAGCCGAAGGTGACCGGTTCGTCGTTTGCTGGTCCCGTCGGTAACGACTGTTCGCTCCCCGGCTGCACCGGCAGCCTTCCTGCCCTGTTCCGCCGCTCGGGAGCCTGCCAGCGGCCGCTGAACTCCACCGGTACGTCCGGCTCGGCCGACTCGGCTGAACCATTCGCCTCGGCCGACCCGCTAGGCTCGGCTGCCCCGGCCGAGCCGGAGCGTTGAGCTGGCCCAACAGCCTGGTCCGGCCGGGCAGCAGTCTCGCCGACACCGGAAGGCTCACCAGGCACGCCAGCCTCCCGAGATTCGGGCGCGGCGCTGGGTCCCGGCTCGGGAGCCGTGGCCGGCCCGCCAGACTCAGCCGACCGGAAGGGCCTGACCGGCAGGCGGGGCTTGGTCAGCCCGGCGAAGCGGGCCAGGTACGAGCGCTGGCCGGCCGGGCCGCTGTCCGAGCGTGGCCGGAGCGTCATGACCGAGCGGGCCGACGTGGCCCCGGCGAACGCGATCGGAGGGCGGCGGTAGCGGCGGCTGCGCATGAACAGCAAGTACGACCAGGCCACGATCAGGATCACGAGCATCGACGCCTCGTCGGTGCGGAAGCCGAACAGCCGCGGCGAGTAGTCGACGCGCTGGGCTTCGACGCAAAACCTCGTTGTCGCGTACAGCCCGGCGTAGAGCGCGAAGGCCATGTCTCCGGTCAGGTGGAATCGATAAATACCGTAGGCGACCGCCGCCGCTACCAGCAGGTACAGCGCCGACTCGTACACGAAGATCGGCTGGAACGTGGCGAACGTCTGGTATCCCACCGCGCGGTGCACCGGAGCTATCGCCACCGCCCAGGGCAGCCCGGACGGCCGGCCGTACAGACTCTGGGTGAACCAGTTGCCCCACACGGCGATCGCCTGCCCGACGGGCAGCGCTGGCGCCGCGGCCAGGGCCAGCGGGCCAATGTCAATGCCAGCGTGGCGACAATAAGCCCAGGCGGCTAGCGCTCCCGCGGCCACCGCTCCCGCCACGCCGAGGCCGCCGTTCCAGAACCTAAGGATGTCTACCCAGTCGCGCCCGTGGCCGAAGTAGAGGTGGGCATTGCTGACCACGCTGTAGATCCGGGCGCCCACGATGCCGACCGGTACGGCGACAGTGGCGACGGCGAGGATTACGCCCTCTTGGCCTCCGGCCCTGCGGTACCGCCAGTCGGTCAGCCACAGCCCGGCCAGCACGCCCGCCACCATGCACAGCGAGAAGGCGCGCAGTGGTATCGGGCCGAGGTGCCAGATGGAGCTGGCGGGGCTCGGCAGAAAGGCCGCCGGCATGTCCTGGACGTTACCGCTCCTGCCCAGGTCGTTGGGCCTCGTTTGATCTACGGGCCCCGCCAGCGCGTCCATGACAGCCCCGCGTGTCTGCTATACGCCCGGCCAACGCGGCACAGGGCTACCTGAACGGCGCGGCCGCCGGCTTTATCGGCTCCGGCAGGGCCGTGTCGCCGCACAGATAGCTGTCAACCGCCGCGGCGGCCGAACGTCCCTCGGCCATCGCCCACACGATCAGCGACTGGCCCCGGCCCATGTCGCCCGCCACGAACACTCCTGGAACGGAGGCCGCGTACGACGTGTCCCTGGCCACGTTGCCGCGCGCGTCGAACGCCACGCCAAGGCCGCAGGTGAGCCGGCTCTGCTCGGCGCCAGTGAACCCCATGGCCAGGAGCACCAGGTCACAACGAAGCTCCCGCCCGGTACCCGGCCGGGGCCGGCCGGTCCCGTCCGCCAGGTCGGCCTCTATCAGCTCAAGCGAGCGGACCCGGCCGGCCGGGTCGGGCAGGAACCGCTGCGTCGAGACCTTGTAGACCCGGTCGCCGCCCTCTTCATGCGCGCTGGACACGCGGTAAATGACCGGGTGCACCGGCCAAGGCTGGCCCGGCGGGCGCTGGCCGGGTGGCCTTGGCAGGATTTCCAGCTGGGTCACCGATGCCGCGCCCTGGCGCAGCGCCGTGCCCAGGCAGTCAGCGCCGGTATCGCCGCCGCCGATGATCACCACATCCCGGCCCCGGGCCGAGATGGCCGGTTCGGCGCCGGTAGCGGCGGCGCGGTTGGCCAGCGGCAGGTAGTCCATGGCCTGGTAAATGCCCTCCAGGTCGGCGCCCGGTACGGGCAATCCGCGAGGCACGGTCGCTCCGCAGGCGAGCACGAGCGCGGCGTAGTCGCGGCGGAGCCGGGCCGCGGTGATGTCGTGACCGGCCTCCACGCCGCAGCGGAACTCGGTGCCCTCGGCGAGCATCTGGACCAGCCGCCGGTCCAGGTGCCGCTTCTCCATCTTGAACTCGGGGATGCCGTACCGCAGCAGCCCGCCGGGTGCGTCCGCCCGTTCGAACACCGTCACCGCGTGCCCGGCCCTGGTCAGCTGCTGAGCAGCCGCCAGCCCGGCTGGCCCGGACCCGATCACGGCCACGCGGCGGCCCGCGGCGACCGCGGCCGGGGCAGGCCGCCGCGGCGGCACCCAGCCCTCGGCCCAGGCCCGGTCGATGATCTCCACCTCGACCTGCTTGATCGTGACCGGCTCGGCGCCGATGCCGAGCACGCACGCGGACTCGCAGGGCGCCGGGCACAGCCGCCCGGTGAACTCGGGGAAGTTGTTGGTCGCGTGCAGCCGCTCCGCCGCCGCCCGCCAGTTGCCGGTCCTGACCAGGTCGTTCCACTCAGGGATCAGGTTCCCGAGCGGACAGCCCTGATGGCAGAACGGGATGCCGCAGTCCATGCACCGCCCGGCCTGCCGTTCCAGTTCCGCCGGGGCGAACTCGATGTACACCTCTTTCCAGTCCGTGATCCGGACGTCGACCGGCCGCCGCCGGGCCGTGCACCGCGGCGTGGTCAGGAATCCCCTCGGATCAGGCACTCTCACCTCCTCAGCCAGATCGGCCAGGCCGGCCGGTTCAGCCGGTTCAGCCACATCAGCGACATCAGCCAGGTCAGCCAGTCGCCGCGGCCATCACGGCCTCGCTCACGTCGGTCCCGTCCTCCTCGGCCCGTCGGGCGGCGGCCAGGACGCGCTTGTAGTCCTTCGGCATCACCCGGCCGAACCTGGCCAGCGCGGCCGGCCAGTCGGCCAGCAGCCCGGCCGCAACGCACGACGAGGTCTCGGCCCGGTGCCGGCTGAGGAGCTCATGCAAGAACTCGGCGTCTTCGTTTGCCAGCGGTTCGAGATCAGCCATCTCGGTATTGACCTGGCGCGGATCCGGGTCAAGCAGGTAGGCGATGCCGCCGGACATGCCGGCCGCGAAATTCCGCCCGACCTGGCCCAGTATCACGACCCGGCCGCCGGTCATGTACTCGCAGCCGTGATCGCCTGTCCCTTCGGCGACGGCGGTCGCGCCGGAGTTCCTGACGCAGAACCGCTCGCCCACCATGCCACGCAGGAATATCTCGCCGCTGGTGGCTCCGTAGCCGATAACGTTCCCGGCGATCACATGCTGCTCGGCGGGGAACGGGGCGGTCGGATGCGGAGCAGCGACGATCCGCCCGCCGGACAGGCCCTTGCCGAGGTAGTCGTTCGCATCGCCGGTCAGCCGCAGCGTGATGCCGCGGGGCAGGAATGCGCCGAGCGACTGGCCGGCCGAGCCCGTCAGGCTGATGTCGATCGTGTTGTCGGGCAGCCCGTCGCCGCCCCAGCGCCTGGTCACCGCGCTGCCGAGCATGGTGCCGACGGCCCGGTTCACGTTTCTCACCGGCAGCTCGAGCCGGACCGGCGCGCCCGCGTCCAGGGCACCCTCGGCCAGCAGGATCAACGTGTTGTCCAGGGCCTGGTCCAGCCCGTGGTCCTGGCCGGTTACGCAGTGCCGGGCCGCGCCGCCGGGCAGCGCGGGCACGTGCAGGACCGGGCTCAGATCCAGGCCGGCCGCCTTCCAGTGCTCGACCGCGGCCCGCGCGTCGAGCAGTTCCGCCCGGCCGACCGCCTCGTCGAGGGTACGCAGGCCGAGCACGGCCAGGTACTCGCGCACCTCCTGCGCGATGAACTCGAAGAAGTTCACGATGAACTCGGGCCTGCCGGTGAACCGGCGGCGTAGCTCAGGATTCTGGGTCGCCACGCCGACCGGGCACGTATCCAGGTGGCAGACCCGCATGAGCACGCAGCCCGCCACGACCAGCGGCGCGGTGGCGAATCCGAACTCCTCCGCGCCGAGCAGCGCCGCGATGATCACGTCCCTGCCCGTCTTGAGCTGGCCGTCCACCTGGACCACGATCCGGTCCCGCAATCCGTTGCGCAGGAGCGTCTGCTGCGTGCCCGCCAGCCCGATCTCCCATGGCCCGCCCGCGTGCTTGATGCTGGTCAGCGGGGCCGCCCCGGTGCCGCCGTCGTGGCCGGAGATCAGGACGACATCGGCGTGCGCCTTCGAGACCCCGGCCGCCACAGTGCCGACGCCCACCTCGGCCACCAGCTTCACGTGCACTCGCGCCTCGGGGTTGGCGTTCTTGAGGTCGTAGATGAGCTGCGCGAGGTCCTCGATCGAGTAGATGTCATGGTGCGGGGGCGGCGAGATCAGCCCGACGCCCGGCGTCGAGTGCCGGGTCCGGGCGATCCAGGGGTAGACCTTGTGCCCGGGAAGCTGCCCGCCCTCGCCGGGCTTGGCCCCCTGCGCCATCTTGATCTGCAGGTCGTCGGCGTTGACCAGGTACTCGCTCGTGACTCCGAACCGGCCGCTGGCCACCTGTTTGACCGCGGACCGGCGCGAGTCGCCGTTCTCATCCGGGACGTACCTCGCCGCGTCCTCGCCGCCCTCCCCGGTGTTCGACCGGCCGCCCAACCGGTTCATCGCGATCGCGATGGTCTCGTGCGCTTCGGCCGAGATCGACCCGTAGGACATTGCGCCGGCCGCGAACCTGCGAACGATGCTGTCGACGGGCTCGACCTCTTCGAGCGGAACGGGCACCGCGGGGAGGACACCCGCCGACGACCCGCCGAGGCCATCCCGGGTCGCCGCGACACCGTCGGGCATCGGCGGGCCTGGCGGCACGTCGTCCACTCCCCTGATTCGCAGCAAACCCCGCAGGGTCATCAGCCGGGCCGACTGGTCGTCCACCAGCCTGGTGTACTCGCGAAACACCCGTTCCTGGCCCGTCCTGGTCGCGTGCTGGAGCTTGAACACGGCCTCGGGGCTGAACAGGTGCGGCTCGCCCTCGCGCCGCCACTGATATTCGCCCCCGGTCTCCAGCCGCCGGTGCGGCTGCCTGCTCCCGCGCGGCGGGTAGGCGCAGTCGTGGCGCCGGGCGATCTCGGCGGCGAGTTCATCGAAGCCGATGCCGCCCAGCGGCGAGGAGGTGCCGGCGAAGCAAGTCGCGATGACTTCCTCGCCCAAGCCGACCGCCTCGAACAGCTGTGCCCCGGTATAAGAGGCCACGGTCGACACGCCCATCTTGGACATGATCTTGAGCACGCCCTTGCCGAGCGCCTTGATCAGGTTCGCGCCAGCGTTCGCTTCCGAGATCTCCCGCAGTACCCCGCGCCGCACCATCTCCTCCGCCGACTCGATCGCCAGGTACGGGCAGACCGCGGCCGCCCCATAGCCGAGCAGCAGCGCCACGTGGTGGCACTCCCTCGCGTCGCCCGACTCCACGACCAGGCCGGCCTTGGTCCTGGTGCGCTCTGCGATCAGGTGGTGGTGCACCGAGCCGGTGAGCAGCAGCGACGGGATGGGCGCCAGACCCTCGGCGGGACACCCCCCGAGCACCCTCCGTGCAGGGTGCGCGCCGGACGCAGAACCGCCGCCCGCCCGAGTGCCTCTATCGGACAGGACGATGATCCGCGCTCCGGCGGCGATGGCCCCCGACACCTCGGCGTTGACCTCCGCCAGGCGGATCCGCAGCGCCCGCCCGCCGCCGGCCACCTCGTAGCGGCCGTCAACGACGTACGCGGCGAACCCGGGCAGGTCGCCGTCGTCGTTGATGTGCACGATCTTGGCGAGGTCGCTGTTGCCGATCACCGGGAACGGCAGCACGATCTGGCGGCACGAGGCCGACCCCGGATCAAGCAGGTTGTGCTCGGGGCCGGTCGATGAGCCGAGCGCGGTCACCAACTCTTCCCTGATCGCGTCGAGCGGCGGGTTCGTGACTTGAGCGAACAGCTGGCTGAAGTAGTCGTAGACCAGCCTCGGCCGGTCAGAAAGCACCGCGAGCGGGGTGTCGGTGCCCATCGAGCCGAGCGGCTCGGCTCCGGTGCGCGCCATCGGCGCCACCAGGACCCGCAGCTCTTCCTCCGTGTATCCGAACTGCTGCTGCTGGCTGAGCAGGGCCTGGCTGTCTGGCAGTTCCCGGTCTCGCTCCGGCAGGTTGTTCAGATGCAGCATGCCGGCGTGCAGCCAGTCCCCATACGGATGCTCGGCGGCCAGTTCGGCCTTGACTTCCTCGTCCTCGATGATGCGGCCGGCCGCGGTGTCGGCCAGGAAGATCCGGCCCGGCTGCAGCCTGCCCTTGCGGACGACGGTGGCCGGGTCCAAGTCGAGCACGCCGACCTCGCTGGCGAGCACGACCAGACCGTCGCGGGTCACCCAGTACCGTCCTGGCCGCAGGCCGTTGCGATCAAGTACGGCACCAATGATCGTGCCGTCGGTGAACGCGATCAGGGCGGGCCCGTCCCACGGCTCCATCAGCGACGCGTGAAACCGGTAGAAGGCGTGCCGGGCCGGGTCCATCTCCTCGTGCCGTTCCCACGGCTCGGGAATCATCATCAGCACTGCGTGCGGGAGTGAGCGGCCGCCCAGGTGCAGCAGTTCCAGGCACGAGTCGAAGCTGGCTGAATCGCTGACCGTATCGTCCACGAACGGCATCAGCCGCTCGATGCCGCGTCCGGCGCCGTCGGTGCCGAACACGTCCGACGCTAGCTGCGCCTCCCTGGCTCGCATCCAGTTCCGGTTGCCGCGGATCGTGTTGATCTCCCCGTTGTGCGCGATCAGCCGGTAGGGATGGGCCAGCGGCCAGGACGGGAACGTGTTAGTGGAAAACCGGGAATGCACCAGCGCAATCGCCGAGCCGTACCGCTCATCGGCCAGGTCGGGGAAGAACCTCTCCAGCTGCAGCGCCGTCAGCATGCCCTTGTAGACCAGCGTCGAACCGGACAGGCTGGCCAGGTAGAGGCCGATCTCGTGCTCGGCCCGCTTGCGCAGGCAGTAGGCCCTGCGGTCCAGGTCAAGCCCGCTCTCGCCGTGCCGGCCGGCCACGAACAGCTGCGCGAGCGCGGGCATGACCTCGCGGGCTCCGGCACCGCACCAGGCCGGGTCGTGCGGCACCGGCCGCCAGCCGAGCACGGCCAGGCCCTCGTCCGCGGCGATCCGCGCGACCGCCTCGCGGGTGTTCGCCTGGCTCGGGCCGGGCGGCAGGAACGCCAGCCCCACCGCGTAGCCTCCGGCCGCGGGCAGCTCGAACTCCGCCACCGCCCGCAGGAGCGCGTCGGGCACCTGCGTCAGGATCCCGGCGCCGTCACCGGTCTCCGGGTCGGCGCCGTTGGCGCCGCGGTGATCAAGATTGCGGAGGACCGTGAGCGCCTTCGCCACGGTGTCGTGGCGCGCCTGCCCGCTGAGGTCGGCGATGAAGCCCACGCCGCAGGCGTCGTGCTCGTAGCTGCTGTCGTAGAGGCCAGGCCCGTCGTCGAGATGGGCAGCTGCCATCAAGTCTCCTGTCGTCTCGTCCGCTGCCATCGCTGCTGGAGCGGTGTTGGGAACGGGACGACGCTGGCCCAGGAGCGGGACGACACTGGCCCTGCCGTGCAGATCCAGGCAGTCACTGCCTGCGCACCAGGACAGTATAACGAACGATCTCAGCCCTGATCAGGATCCCGGCGGCCGCTCGGGCGGACCTGGCTGCGGTGCCGGCGGTACCTGGCTAGCGCGCCTGGCGGCCGGCTCGCACGCCGGCC
>JASIBJ010000482.1 GCA_030045215.1 Streptosporangiaceae bacterium
CGTCGTGGTCGGCGGCATCGCCGGCGCGGCCGGCGGGTACGCATACCGGGGCCCGGGCACCAGCACGGACCCGGCGGCCGCGGCGAACCTGGCCGAGCTGGAGGGGCGGCTACCCGCCGTGCCGTTCCACGGCCAGCATCAGGCCGGGATCCTGCCGGAGCCCAAGGCCGCGACCGCGGTCATCTCGTTCGACGCCACGGCGCAGAGCCGGGCCGAGCTGACCGAGCTTTTCCAGACGGTCACCGACCGCGCCCGGTTCCTGACTGCCGGCGGCACTCCGCCCCCGGCCGGCATCGGCGGGCCGTCATCTGACTCTGGCACGCTCGGGCCAACGGTGGTCCCTGACGGCCTTACCGTCACGTTCGGCGTGGGGTCGACCCTATTTGACGACCGCTACGGGCTGGCTCCGCAGCTACCCGCGCACCTGACGCCGATGTCGTCATTCCCCAACGACAACCTCGACCCCGCTCAGTGCGGCGGCGACCTGATCCTGCAGCTCACCGCCGGGAACGAGGACGTGGTGCTGCACGCGCTGCGCGACATCGCGAAGAACACGCGCGGCGGCATGCAGGCGAACTGGCGGATCCACGGGTTCTCCAGCCCGGCCCGGCCGCCCGGCACCGTGCCGCGCAACCAGCTCGGGTTCATGGACGGCATCGCGAACCCGTCGGTGACGAGCGCGTCGCAGATGAACGAGCTGGTCTGGGTCCAGCCCGGCGCCCGCGGCGAGCCGTCGTGGACGGCCGGCGGCAGCTATCTCGTGGTCCGCCTGATCAGGATGTTTGTCGAGTTCTGGGACCGGGTCGACGTCTACGAGCAGCAGACCATGTTCGGCCGGTACCGCGATTCCGGCTACCCGCTCGACGCCGACGGCATCTACGCCACGCCGGACTACGCGGCCGACCCCGATGGCGATGTCATCCCTCTCACCGCGCACATGCGGCTGGCGAACCCGCGAACGCCGGAGACTGCGAACCAGCGGATCTTGCGGCGAGCGTGGAACTATGACCGCGGGCTCGACCAGGTCGGCGACCTCGACGTGGGCCTGATCTTCACCTGCTTCCAGCAGGACATCCAGCGACAGTTCGTGAACGTGCAGACGCGGCTGATCGGCGAGCCGCTTGTCGACTACATCAGCCCGTTCGGCGGAGGCTATTTCCTGGCGCTGCCGGGCGTAATGGACAGCAACGACTATTTCGGCCGCGCGTTGTTTGCCTGACCGTTCTGCCCGGTGTTCCCCGTGGCCTTCAGGTATTGGTTCGCCTGGCGTTGACGAGTCGTTGGCTCTTTGGTCATATTTCCCGTCTTACAAGTAAACCTAGCCGTGAGAGGTTGATCCGCGGGGGGTACGCGCACCTGCGGCCCCACCGCGGCGTTTTCGGTCATGGTGGTGATTCGGCCATTCCGGATCCTGTCGCTCGACATTAGTTCCGCAGATCTCAGGAGGGTGGGACATGGGCGTAGGCCCAGTTACCTGGGGCCAGATCAAACGGCCCCGGACCTTCATCACGGTCGGCGCGGCGGTGATTTTGGGCGCTGGCGTCGGGATCGGCGCCACCGCCGTCGGCGCCGCCAACGCCAGCCAAACGCTCGCGTCCAGGCTCGCGGCGGAGTTCCCTGGCTACCACATCCCGGCGACCGTCTCGAAGGCCCTGTACGACCACACCAGGACGGCCACGCCGATCAGGCACCTCGTGGTGATCTTCGACGAGAACGAGTCGTTCGACCACTACTTCGGCACCTACCCGTACGCGGCGAACACCGACGGCACCCCGTTCGTGGCCAAGCCAGGCACGCCGACCGTGAACGGGCTGTACAGCGAGATCACGCCCTCGGGGCCGATCGGGCCACTGCTGACTGATAACCCGAACGAGTTCGATCCGCAGCGGCTTACCTCGGCGGAGGGCCTGACCTCGGACCAGAACCACGACGACGTGCCCGAGCAGCTGGCCGACGACAACAACAAGCAGGACGCGTTCGTCCAGAACACCGAGTCCGCGACCCCGTCGAACGGCTGCGGTCCCGAGTACTGCCCGCCCGGCATCGTCATGGACTACTACGACGGCAACTCGGTCACCGCGCTGTGGAACTACGCGCAGAACTACGCGATGAGCGACAACAACTTCGACACCGCCTTCGGGCCGTCGACGCCTGGCGCCGTCAACCTGATCTCGGGCAACACCAGTGGCGGGAACGCGGTCGACGCGAACGACACCAGCACCCCGGGCGTCGTGACCACCGCCTCCGGGGACGTCTCGGCCGACTGGACTGGCGGCAGCAGCAGCACCGGCACGATCTACGGCGACATCGACCCGTTCTACGACCAGTGCTCGGACGACAACCACACCACGACGAGCCCCGAGGGCGTGCTGACCGGGGAGAACATCGGCGACCTGCTCAATGCTGCGGATGTCACCTGGGGCTGGTTCCAGGGCGGCTTCGCGCCGACCTCGACCAACAGCGGCGGCGCGGTCTGCGCTTCGGAGCACGAGCTCGTCTCGGACGGCCAGGACGTGTCCGAGGTGCAGGACTACGTCCCGCACCACAACCCGTTCGAGTTCTACGCCTCCACGGCGAACCCGGCCCACCTGCCGCCGACGTCGCTGAGCCAGATCGGCTACACCGACCAGGCGAACCACCAGTACGACATCTCGTACTTCACCGACGCGCTCGAGGGCACCGGCGGCGCCACGCTGCCCGCGGTGAGCTTCCTCAAGCCGCCGAAGTACGAGAACTCCCACCCGGGCAACTCCACTCCGCAACTCGAGCAGCAGTGGCTGGTCAGCACGATCAACGCGATCGAGGAGTCCCAGTACTGGCCGTCGACGGCGATCATCGTCACCTACGACGACTCCGACGGTTGGTACGACCACGCCATCCCGCCGGTCCTCAACGGGTCGGACGACTCGACGGTCGGTGACACCAAGGTCTGCACCTCGGTTCCGACCACCGTCGGCTCCGCGGAGGACCGCTGCGGTTACGGCGACCGGCTGCCGTTCATCGTGATCTCGCCCTGGACGCGGGAGAACTATGTCAGCAGCAACCTGACCGACACCGCGTCGATCATCAGGTTCATCGAGGACAACTGGCTCCACGGCGAGCGGATCCCTGGCTCGTTCGACGCTGTCTCCGGCAACATCGCCGGCCGCGACGGCCTGCTCGACTTCCACATCAGGCCGCACTTCACGCCGGTCATCCTCAACCCGATCACCGGCGCCGTCGTCAGCGGCGATAGCTGGTACGGCAACAGGGGCGAGCTGAAGCCAGCGAAGAAGAAGTAACTCCTTCGGGCTCACCCGTTCCGGGCCGCCCGGCTCCGTTCGCGGGGTCGGGCGGCCTCGGCGTTTTCCGGGAATGTCGGGCAGAATCGGGGGAGGCCAGCGAAGGACCGGGAGGCGAGGGTGGTGGCGAGCGGCGACTATCGGTCGATCCGCGCGAGCTTGCTGGCGTCCTACGGCGAGGACGGAGCCCAGCTCCGGGCCCGGAAGACCAAGGCACCGTGGAAGCTCGACGAGCGGGCCGCGTTCCTGCAGCGGCTGGAGCAGGAGGGCTGTCACGACCTGCTCGAGATAGGAGCCGGAACCGGCCAGGACAGCGTGTTCTTCGCTGAGCGGGGGCTGAATGTCGTGAGCACCGACCTCTCACCGGCGATGGTGGCGATCTGCCGCGCGAAAGGCCTGGACGCCCTGGTGATGGACTTCGCCTTGCCGTCGCTGGCGGCCGAGTCGTTCGATGCCGTGCACGCGATGAACTGCCTGCTGCACGTGCCGAACGCGGAGTTGCCTGCCGTGCTGGCCGCGATCTGGGCTCTGCTGCGGCCGGGCGGTTTGTTCTTCCTCGGCGTGTACGGCGGCGACGGCTGGGAGGGGCACCTGGCCGATGACGATCACGTCCCGCCGCGCTTTTTCTCCTGGCGCACCGACGCGCAGATCCAGCTGTTTGCCACGCGGTTCTTCGAGATCATCGACTTCCACGTTGTGCCGCAGGACGGCGGGTACGGGTTCCAGTCTCTGACCCTGCGGCGTGCCTGAAACCGGGCGCAGGCCTAGGCGGCCTTGCGCAGGAACTGGGTCAGCCGGGGGAGCGGCCAGGTTGTGATCACGTCCTCCGGGGTGAGCCAGCCGCGCTGGGCCGTGGCGACCCCGTACTGCAGGTACGTGAGGTCGCGCAGCGAGTGCGCGTCGCTGTCGATCGCGAACTTCACCCCGGCGTCGCGGGCCGCCCTGATATGCGCGGACGGCAGGTCCAGCCGCGCCGGGTGCGCGTTGATCTCCAGCGCCGTCCCGGTCTCGGCGCAGGCTCGGTAGAGCTCGGCCAGATCGACCTCTACCGGCGGGCGGCGCCCGATCTTGCGAGTGAGTGGATGGCCGATGATGTTGACGTGCGGGTTCTGGCAGGCCCTGACGAAGCGTCGCGTCATTTCTGATCGGGGTTGGTCGAAGTGCGAGTGCACCGACGCGACGCAGAGGTCGAAGCCGGCGAGAAAATCGGGCGGCCAGTCGACGCTGCCGTCCGGCCCGATATTGAGTTCCGTGCCGTGCAGCAGGACCAGCGGGCGGCCTCCGCCGGATGCCAGTCGCTCCCCGAGCCGGCGGACCTGTTCGCGCTGGGCCAGCATCTTCTCGTCGGTCATCCGCTGCATGACGAGGTTCGGTGCGTGGTCGGTGATGGCGTAGTACTCATACCGCTCGCGGGCGGCGGCGACCATCTCCTCCAGCGAGGCCTGGCCGTCGGTGAGGTTGGTATGCGAGTGCAGGTCGCCGCGGACGTCGGCCTCGGTCACCACGGCCGGAAGCTCGCCGCGCAACGCGGCCTCGACCTCGCCGGTGTCTTCCCGCAGTGTCGGCGGGATCCACTGCATGCCGAGGCGCGCATAGACCTCCTCCTCGGTCTCGGAGCAGATCAGGTCGCCGCTCTCGACCTCGAACAGGCCATACTCGGACAGCTTGAGCTTCCCGCGTACCGCAATCTCGCGGACCCGCACGTTATGGGCCTGCGATCCGGTGAAGTACTGCAGTGCCGCGCCCCAGACGTCCAGGCCCACCACCCGGAGGTCCACCTGCAGCCCGGCACCCGTCCTGATTGAGGTCTTCGTCGGGCCGGACCCGATGATCTCGGCGGACTCGGGCATGGCTTTCAAGGCGTTCATGAGCGGAACGGAGTCGTCTGCCGCGGCCAGCACGTCCACGTCGCCGATGCTCTCCTTGGCCCGGCGCAGTGAGCCCGCCGCCGCGATCCGCTGGCATCCGGGGACCGCCCCGACGGCCGCGATCACGCGGGCGGCGGTCTCCGCGGCGACATTGAGCAGCACCCTGTGCCCGGCGCTCTCGAGCAGGTCGATGCCGCGCAGCAGCTTCTCCGCGCTCTTGCTGCCGAATCCCCTGAGGTCGTTGAGCTGGCCAGCCGCGATCGCATCCCGCAACTGGTCCGGCGAGCTGATCTGCAGCTCCTGGTACAGCTGGAGTGCCCGCCTTGGTCCGAGCGCCGGGATCTGGGTCAGCTGCCTGACCCCGTCGGGGATGTCCGCGCGCAGGTCGTCGAGTTCGGCAAAACTGCCCGTGGCCGTGATCTCGGCGATTTTGGCGGCGATCGACTTGCCGACTCCCGCGATCTTCAGCAGCTCAGCCGGGGTCAGCTCGGAGATGTCGCGCGAGTATGCGGCAATGGCGCGTGCGGCCTTGCCGTAGACGCGGGCCCTGAACGGGTCTCCGCCGGTCATGACGTAGAGGTCGGCGTACTCATCCAGCAGCGCGGCAGCGGCGTCGTTGGCCTGGGGCATGGCAGCATTCTGCCGTGCCCCGGCCGGCCGGGGTCGCGGCCGGTCCGCTGCGCGCCCCAGCGCTCGCACGCTGACGCTGCGGCGCCGGAGCCGCGTGGCACCATGTGATGACAAAGTGATCGTGGGCGGCCGGCGGATGCCGGTCAGCCGCCGGGCCGGAAGGGCAGCGCGCCAGTGAGCCAGCCGCTGGAGACCTACCAGGACGAGATCTACCTGAACGGGCTGTCGTGGGCAGTCCCGCCGTTCCCCGCCGACTTGTCCGCCCTCGAGGAAGCGGCGCGGCGGGTCATGACGCCGCGCTCGTTTGACTACGTGGCGGGTGGCGCGGGGTCCGGCGACACGGTGCGGGAAAACCTGGAGGCCTTCCGGCGCTGGCGGATCGT
>JASIBJ010000483.1 GCA_030045215.1 Streptosporangiaceae bacterium
CCCCGGCCAGGCGCGCCGGGACGCCCGACGAGGTCGGCACCGTCGGCGCGCTCCTCATGAGCCCCGACGGAGCGTTCATCACCGGGAGCGACTTCCTGATGGACGGCGGCGTCACCGCGTCGTACTTCCTCGGCGAACTGGCGCCATCTTCGCGCTGACAGGTCGTGCAAGGATGCCGGCAATCCCGGCCATCGAACAGGAGGAGCATATGGAGATCTCCCGCAAGGCACCCACGGCGAAGGGACCTGCCGAGACCTTCACCGGAGACGTCTGGATTGACCCCATCACGCGGGGGCTGCCGCCCTCGCAGCTGAACGTCGCAGCGGTCCGCTTCGCACCCGGAACTCGCAGCGCCTGGCATTCGCACGACGGCGGGCAAACCCTGTACGTCACCGAAGGCCGTGGCCTGGTCCAGGTCCGCGGGCAGCAGATCACCGAGCTCAATCCCGGCGACGTCGTCTTCGCACCTGACGGCGAAGAGCACTGGCACGGCGCCAGCCCCGACCACTTCATGACGCACCTGTCCATCACCGAAGGCGCGCCCCGCTGGGGGCCCCGCGTCACCGACGCCGAGTACCAGACCCAGCGCGGGCGGTAGCTCTAGTTGCTGACCAGGACGGATTGTTGAACGTAGCGGGTCCCGGCAGCCTGCTGGAGCGGGAAGCCGGCCAGGTCGCGTGAGGTTGCGCTCATGCCGACCTTGTCGCCCTGCCCGGCATCGGTCCGGACCTTGAGCCTGCCCGCCGCTGGCTTGTCCACGGGACGGGCCACCGTGACGATCGTCCAGTCCAGGTCCGAGGACCGGACCGCGTCGCCCGCGCCGGCCGACTCCGCGATGAATGCCCGCGTGTTCGGCAGTGCCTTGACGAGGCCGAAGACCACAGCGAAAGTGCGGTTCCAGGTGTGCCGGGGCACGGCGATGCTGGGTGCCCAGGAGTAGACAAGCCGGCGGACGTGCTGGTCCTGCATCGCGGCCACGATCGTGCGGGTGCCTGAAGCGATCGGCAGGTCTTGCGACCCGCCGAACACCGGCCGGGACAAGACGGCGACCACGGCGTCGGCGCCGCGGACGGCGGCCCTGATCGCGGCGGAGTCCGACAACTTGTCCTGCGACTACCTGCAAGCGTTCGTGGCTGTCCGGGAGCTTGTCCAGGTTACGGGAATAGGCGACGACATCATGGCCGGCCGCGAGCGCCTTGCCGACCAGAAGCCGACCGGTGCCGCCGCTGGCACCGAATATGACCAGTCTCATTGAGCCTCCTTGCTGAGTCACGGGGATGTGTCAGAAGGCCTGCGGGACGCCCGGCCCACGCGACCCGGTCCTGGGCCTTCCGTGACGTCGCCGCGCTGAGCCGGGTCGGACGGGGCCGGGCGCGCGCGAGGCCATGAGCGGATGGGCGAGCCGAAACGCATCGTCTGGCTGGACGCCAGGCTGCACATCGACCTGTCGGACGCCGAGCCGTATGTCACCCAGGCCGTCGAGGCCGTCACGGCCTTCCTGGCCGAGCACCTGTGACAGCAGATCAGCGGGATCTGCTTCGCGCCCGGATCGCTCAGCCACAGGCCCAGGCCCAGGTCGATCAGCGCGCGGCGCAGCCCGGCGCCGTCCCGGCTGATCTTGGCGTCGCGGTGCTTCCCCGCGGACGCGTACTGGCCCGGATTCAGCCCGGCACTCCGGTAGATCTGCTCAGGACCGGGGAACCGGCTCGGGTCACCAAGGGCTCCGGCGTAGTTCCCGACCGAACCGGGTCCCGGCCCGGGACCGTGGTGAGGGTCTCGAACGGGCTCGCCGCCACCAGGTGGCCAAGTTCGCCGGCGGCCGCCTCAATCTGCCGTCGAGGTCGGCCAGCAGCGCCAGGTCGGCGGCCAGGACCTTCCCCGCAACTGCCGAATCCGCCATCGGCAAAGGTCGCGGGCCGCGACGAGAAGCTTGTCCGCTGTGGGCTGCCGGATCTGCAAACCACGAGTGGCGGCGAACCGGATCAAACGCGCCGACCCCAGAGCGGCGAGCCGCCGCGGGTCAGCGAACTCCGTTGCGACGAGACGTCCGGCCTTCGTCCCGAGCACGTCCGGCAACCGGGTCGATCGTGTCGGTCTTCGTGCGACGCCGGCCCATCACCCTGCGCTGCTCACAAACATGCCCCGGGTTGAGCTCCAGCACCTCCCAGCCCGCTGGCCAGACCTCCGCGGACAACAGCGGCCGAGGCACTCCTGCTCACCATGCTCAGCCAGGCACAGCCCGGCGCCAGCACACTCCCGGCCCGGCATCGTCGCCCTACCTTCCGCGCCGATCGGCGAGCGAAGGTGGAACAACGTCAGCCCTGGCTCACATCCCAGCCCGACCGGGACCGAGCGCCCACGCCGGCTCAGGCCGAGCGGCTCATGGTGACCCGGCGGCCGGCAGCCGGGGGCACCGGCAGCGCCGCGTGCTCGGCCGCGAGGTCGAGCGCCGCGCGGACCCGGTCGGGTGGCATGGCCGTCACCCGCTCGGTGGCCAGGTCAACGTGCAGGAACATCAGCTCGTTCGTCGCGACCTCCAGGCCGGAATCCGCCAGCGTCATCCGGTGGAACACGTGCAACCGCTTGGCGTCGTAGCCGAGCAGTTGCGAGGAATAGCTGAGCGTCGCGCCGGCCCGCACGCTGGCGCGGAAGCACAGGTGGCTCTCCACCGTGTACATGCCGCAGTTGGCCCGCTCGCGGTACCCGGC
>JASIBJ010000484.1 GCA_030045215.1 Streptosporangiaceae bacterium
GACGCAAGGAATCGGGCATCGCTACTCCTCTCGGGCACGGCCCGGCTGCGCCGCGCCGACGGGCACTGGTTCCCGTGCACCGGTGGCCCGCCCTTGCCGCCAGGTCAGCACGGCCTCAAGCACCCCGCCGCCGACCGCGAGGGCCTTGTCGGATATCTCCCGCCAGTCAGAGTCGGCCCGCGGGTCCACGTCGCCCACCTTGAGACCGGCGGGCACCACCGTTCCCTCCGCGATCAGGCCCCGGATCACGCCGGCGAACGGGGAGCGGACCTCTAGCCCGCCGACAGTGCCGAGCATGGCGTCGGCCTCCACCAGGTCGCCGATGCGCGCCTGCCACTGCGCGGCGCCGTCGGCAGGAGCCCTCAACACTCGCTCGGTCCCGCGTCCCGCGACCTCGCCGGGCGTGCCGGTGTCCGGGGCAGCCGAGCCGAACCATAGCGCCCGGCCGAGCCGCGGTCCGCGCATGGTCTCCACCACCGCATGCACCTCAAGGCCCGCCGTGTAGGCGGGGCCGAGCCCGATGACAAGCGGGGCGTCATCGATGGTTGTGTCGAGCACGCGCTTAGCCATCCTCGCGTCCACGACTACCTGCGCGGGAAGCTCCGGAAGCTCTGGTGAGACCAGGACCGGCACTAGTCCCTGCCGGGCCAGGTCCATGGCCTCAGACGCGGTCGCCCGGACGCCGACCATGCCCTCGATGTCAACGCGTCCGTCAGCCACCGCCGACGACAGCGCGACCTGGCGGCGCACGGTCAGGGGCTGCGGGAGTTCGCAGACGACCACCGGGAAGCCCGCCCTGGTCAGCCGCCATGCCACGCCCGTCGCAAGATCACCGCCGCCGCGCAGCAGCACCACGGTGTCCGCGCAGTCGGCCTGCTCGGGCCGTGCTGGTGACCGGCGCGGCGCCTCCCCGGCGCCGCGGTTCAGTGCCACGACCTCAGCGAGGATCGACAGCGCGATCTCGCGCGGCGTCTCCGCCCCCAGTTCCAGGCCGATCGGGGTACGGACCCGGTCAAGATCGCTGGCCGGGACGCCGCGCGCGAGCAATTGCGCCCGGGTGGCCCGCCAGCGCCTGCTGCTGCCGATCAAGCCGATGGATCGCATCCCTGCGGCCAGCAGTGGCGGCAGGACGTCAAGATCCACCCGCATGCTGCGCGCCACCACGACCGCGTGCGTCTGGGCGGCCCGCACTTCCCGTATCGCGTCGGCCACCGGCCCCGCGATCAGCAGGTCGGCGTCGGGCAGTCGATCTGTGGTGACCATCTCGGGGCGATCATCGGTGGCCACCACGCGTAGCCCGAGCCAGTGCGCGAGCGACGCTACCTCTCGCCCGACGTGTCCGCAGCCGACGACCAGCACGGTCGGTTCTGGCAACTGCGGCTCGATATAGACGGCAACCTCGCCGCCACAGACGCCGGGGTCGCCACTGCCCGGGTCGAGCAGGTTATAGCGCAGCAGCCGGGTGCGCCCGTCGGCGAGCGCCAGCCGCGCCTCGGCGACTACCCTGGCCTCCATCTCGCCGCCGCCGACGCTGCCCGAGCACCGGCCGTCCGCCCGTACGAGCATCTTCGACCCGGCGTGCCGGGGTACTGACTCCCTGGTTTCCACCACGGTGGCGAGGGCTACCGGTTCGCTGGCGTCGATCGCCGCGAGGAAGTCCCGCAGGAGCGACACGTCGCCGTTCGCCGACATCAGACCGCCTGCTCCCGTAGCGCATTCCAGACGCGTTCTGGCGTCAGCGGAATGATATTGATGGCGGCACCGGTCGCGTCCAGGACCGCGTTGCGGACTGCGGGCGCCACTCCGTCCATCGGGATCTCGCCCACGGCCTTCGCCCCGAACGGGCCGGTCGGCTCCACCGTCTCCACCAGGATTACCTGCATGGGCGGAGCGTCATCGGCCCGGTAGATCCAGTACGGGCCGAGCCTGTCGTTCACCGGGCGGCCCGCGTCGTCCAGCACCACCTCTTCGGTCAGCGCATAGCCAAGTGCCTGCAGCATCCCGCCCTCCACCTGTCCGCTCGCGGTGACCGGGTTGATCGCGACACCGCAGTCGACTGCCATGACCAGCCTGGTCACGGTGACCTGGCCAGTGGCCGTGTCCACCTCGACCTCAGCGCCCTGGGCGGCGAATACCGACGGAGAATCGGGAGCCACGTGCGACCCCGTGCCCATGATCTGTTCCTGATTCCTGGCGTGCAGCGCGTCCAGCGCCAGGTCCGCCAGGCAGACCGAGCGGCCGTCGGGCGCCCAGGCACGCCGCTCATGCAGCGCGATAGCGTCCGGATCGGACCGGCCGAGCATCAGCGCCGCCCGCGAAGTAATCCGGCTGCGAACCGCCTCGGCGGCCTTCTTCACCGCCATGCCGGAGATATAGGTCGTGCTGGACGCGTACGCGCCAACGTCAAACGGCGTGACGTCGGTGTCGGATGCATAGACGACGATATCGTCGACCGGCACTCCGAGTACCTCGGCGGCGATCTGCGCGAGCACCGTGTCCGCACCGGTGCCAAGATCGGTGGCGCCGATCAGCATGTTGAACGACCCGTCGTCGTTCATCTTGATCGAGCATGCGCCCATGTCCATGCCCGGGATACCGGAGCCCTGCATGCACAGGGCAAACCCGATGCCTCGCCGCAGTTCCGGCCGGTCGGCAGGCGCGCGCCAGGAGGGATCGCGGCGACGCTCCCATCCGATGGCCCGCAGGACCTGGGCCACGCACTCCTGCGTCCCGCAACTCGTGACCCGCGGCAGGTCTTCGTCGGCGATGTCCGCCACGCTGCCGCGCTCGCCTAGCCGCGGCGCGATGTCGAGGCGGTCACCCGTGCGCACCCAGTTCCGGCGGCGGAACTCGACCGGGTCCAGTGCAAGCGCCCTGGCGATATCGTCCATGTGCGACTCGAGCGCGAGGTGCGCCTGTGGTGCGCCGTAGCCCCGGAACGCGCCCGCGACCGGGCCATTGGTGTAGGCGACGTCGCAGCTGAACCGTTTCGCCGGGCAGTTGTAGGACGACAGGCCGCGGGTGCCGGTCACCGATTGCACGGTGAAGCCGTGCGTGCCGTAGGGACCGGTATTGGCCACGACCCGCATGTCCTGAGCCACGAGCGTGCCGTCGGAACGGACCCCAGTCCGGAAGGTAATCGTCTGGGCATGCCGCGTGCGCGCTGAGGCGAACTCCTCTTCACGGCTGAGCTGCAGGCGGATCGGGCGGCGCGTAGCGAGTACGAGATGACCGACGATGTCCTCGATCAGCATCTCCTGCTTGCCGCCGAAACCGCCGCCGATCCGCGGCTTGATCACGCGGATTCGCTTCACCGGCAACCCGAGCAGCGGCGCCACCATGCGACGGACGTGGAACGGGCCTGAGTGGAGGTGCGGAGAACGAGCCGCTCATCCTCGTCGAGCCAGCCGATCGTCACGTGCGGCTCGATCGCGCAGTGCTGGACTCGCTGGACCCGGAAGGTTTCCTCGAAGACGTGATCGGCCGCCGCCATGGCCGACTCGATGTCCGCCACGGTCGCGCCCTCGATGTGGTTGCTGATATTGCGGGCCGCGTCGTGCATCCCGACGCTGTCGTCCTCGTCGTGAATCACCGGAGCGCCCGGCGCCTGCGCCAGCGTCTCGTCGAACACCGCCGGAAGGACCTCGTAGGTCACCTTGATCCGGCGGCACGCCTCGGCGGCGATCTCCTCGGTGTCGGCTGCAACCGCGGCCACCCTGTCGCCGACGTGCCGTACCTTGCTGTCGAAGCTCACCTGGTCCCACGGATAGGGATTGGGCCAGGACTGGCCACCCGAGGCGTACTTAACCCGCGGGGTGTTGCCGCTGTGCACCACTGCGTGCACGCCGGGCAGCTCGCGGGCCGCCGAGTCGTCGATGGCCACAATGCGGGCATGGGCATGCGGACTTCGCAGCACCTTCGCGTGCAGCATCCCGCGGATCTCCACGTCGTCGGTGAACGCGGCGTTGCCCTTGACCAGGCGCACAGCGTCGATCTTGTGCTCGGGCCTGCCGACAACAGCGGTGCTCGGCACGTCGGCCATGGCGACGAGGCGTGGCGTGGCCGGCGTCGGCTGCTCGCCATGATCGGCGATCCCTCTTCCGCCTGCCGTGCACTGGCCAGCGCCGCCACTGCCCAGCACCCCGGCGCCGTCGGGCCCGGCGCCGGCGCCAGTCAGGCGCGGGACTGCCAGCGCCTCCATCGGCGGCGGCTTGTCCCCGCGCAGCGCCGCCGCGGCTCGCTGCACAGCCTCGACTACCTTGACGTAGCCGGTCTCGCGGTCGAGAACTCCCGACAGCGCATCCCGGATCTCCGGCTCCGATGGGTCGTCATGACGCCTGAGCAGCGCCTCGATCGCCAGGACAAGCGCGCCGGCCGAGTAACCAGACTGCAGTGCCCCGGCGTCAACGATTGCCTCCTGGATCGGATGGAGCCTGCCCACCGCTGCGTTGAGGTGCTCGACGGTCAGCACGTCGTGGCCGTCGGCCTGAGCGGCGAGCAGTACGTCCGCGGCGACGAGCCGGCCGTCGACCAGTACGGCCGCAGCGCCGGTCTCGCCCGTGCCTGACCCGTAGCGGACACTGAAACAGCCCTCGCGGCGCAGCACTGCCAGCAGCGAGTCGCCGGCGCCGCAGTCAATCTGCCTGCCGACGCCGTTGAGCGTGAGATGAATAAGCATTACGTGACCGCCTCAACTGCCCGCCGTGCGAGCGTGACCGCCAGGGCTCGGCGGTACGCCGATGAGCCGCGGAAGTCGGCGGGAGGGTCAAGCCGCTCCGCCCAGGCGGTTGCGTCCGCCCCGGACCGGATCGGTGTGCTGCTCAGCATCGGCCTGGCGGCTACCCCGCTCAGCGCCAGCCGCACACCGTTCGCCGCGCGGCACGCCACTGCCGATACGATCGGGTTGTCGGCGGGTGTCCGGGCGGTGCGCGCGGCGGCGACGAGGCCGTCACCGGCAATGCAAACGCGGACGATGATCTGTCCGCGCAGCAACCGGCGATCCGCCAGCAGCGCATCGAGGTGAATTTCCCGCTCACCACGGGACCGTGCCAGTGTCACCCTGGCGTCGCAGGCCAGCAGAGTGGCGAGGAACTCGCTCTCCCAGTGCCCGGTTGCGACGCAGCCGCCGATGGTCGCGGCGGCCCGCAGCGTGCTCGGCAATTCGCGCCGGGCGGCGTCCCTGACCGCCGCGGGTACGTCGACCTCACCGGCGACCTGCTGCAGCGTCACGGTTGCGCCGAGCGAATACCCGGTGCGGGTCGGCTCGATCCGGTCCAGGCCGAGTGCCTGCAGGTCGACAATTTCGATGGGGCGGACGCATGGCGCGGCGTTCACCTCGGTGCCGCCGCCGATCGGTATGCCACCGCGGTGCACGAGAGCGAGCGCGCCGTCGAGGGTAACTGGCCTCCAGTAGGCCGACACACTGCCCATAAGGCGACGCTGATTCCTGCCCGCGATCAAGGCCAGGGTCGAAGGTCCTGCAGGTAACCGCGAACGGTCCTCAGCGCGCGAACGGCTCACTCATGACACCGCGCCGACGGTGATGACGAGCGTCAGGACCTCGGTCAGGGCAGCGAGGGAATAACGGCCCTGCCCCGCGGCGGCTGCGGCGGCGAGCATCACCGCATGGGAAGAGGACGGCTGCGCATCTATCTCGGCGCCGCGCCGGGGGTCGGCAAAACCTACGCGATGCTGGCCGAGGCACAGCGCCGGAGGGCACGCGGTACAGACGTGATCGTCGGGCTCGTCGAGGCCCATGGCCGCCGGCTGACCGCGGCGATGGCCGATGGGTTGGAGGTCGTGCCGCGGCGGACCCTGACCTACCGCGGGGTGACATTCACCGAGATGGACACTGACGCGATCCTCGCCCGCCGCCCGCAGGTCGCCCTCGTGGATGAGCTCGCCCACACCAACGTGCCCGGCTGCAGGAACGCCAAGCGGTGGCAGGACGTTGACGAACTGCTCGACTCCGGGATCGACGTCATCACCACGCTGAACATCCAGCATCTTGAATCGCTCAATGACGTAACGGAACAAATCACGGGGGTCACGCAACACGAGACTCTGCCGGACGAGATCGCGCGCCGCGCCGAGCAGATCGAGCTGGTGGACATGACCCCGGAGGCACTGCGCCGGCGGATGGCCCACGGGAACGTCTACCCGCCGGACAGGGTTGACGCCGCGCTCACCCACTATTTCCGGCCAGGAAACCTGACCGCGCTGCGCGAGCTGGCCCTGCTGTGGCTTGCCGACCGAGTGGAGGAGGGCCTGCAACGCTACCGTGCCGAGCACGGGATCGCCGCGCCCTGGGAGACCAAGGAGCGGATCTTGGTCGGCATCGCCGGGGAGCGCGAGGATGAAGCAGTCATCCGGCGGGCAGCGCGGATCGCCGCCAGGACTCCGGGCAGCGAGCTGGTGGCCGTGCACGTGACGTGTGACGACGCGCTGACGCGCGAGGACACGGCCCTGCTGGACAGCCATCAGGCACTTGTGAGGTCGCTCGGCGGCAGCTTCCAGCAGGTGCCCGGTGACGACGTGGCGGAAACGCTGCTGGCCTTCGCCCAAGGCGAGAACGCTACCCAGATGGTGCTTGGCGCAAGCCGCCGCAGTCGGCTGCGCACCCTGATGGCGGGCAAGAGCACGCCAACCAGACTGGCGCGCCGGGCCGGACACATCGACGTACACCTGGTCAGCCGGGAAGGCGCAGACCACGGCAGGCGGCACCCGGCATGGCGCGCCCCTCGTCGGCGCCGGGGGCTCGCCGCAGAGGCGAGCGCGCAGACGGCGGCCCTGACCGGACTCGCGCTCAGCGTGCTGCGCGGACGGAGCGACCCGCCAGCCCTGCTCGAGGAAATCCGAGAGATGTTCGGTCTGACTGCGATCAGCCTGCTGGAGCGGCGACAAGACGCGGGTGGCGGGTGGTTTGTCGTGGCCAGCGCAGGCGAGCAGGCTCCGGAAGGCCCCGGCGCCGACGTGGAGCTGGTGATCAGCGAGGCTTTCACGCTGGCTGCCTCCGGCCGAAGGCTGGGCGCGCAGGATCAGCGGGTGCTGGTCTCGTGCGCGGCCCAGGTCGTCGCCTGGGTTATCCAGCGTCGCCAGGAGGAACGGGATGCGACCGCCGCCGAGCAGCAGACCGGTCCCCGTTCCCGCGCAGCACTGATCGCCGCGACCACCAGGAAGGCGAGCGACTTGGTCGTCGCGGCTCGGACGGCCCTGGCCGAGCTGGACGACCAGGCTCTCCGCACTCCGGCCGAGAACGCCGCGCTGATCGCCTCGGCGCGCCAGGCCCTGGATAGCGTGGCCAGGCTCGTGACCGACGTGAGCGACCTCAGCCGGGTACACGCCGGGGCCCTTGAGACCTACCTGCGCCCCGTCGACATCGACGAGGTGGTCGCCGCCTGCCTCGAGGACCTGGGCCCGGGCGGCCACCACATCACGCTCGATACGCGGGAGGACCTTCCCGACGTGATCGCCGACGCCGCGCTGCTCGTCCGGGTCCTGACCAGCCTGCTGGCCGATGCCCTGAACTGCAGCCCCGCCGACGCACCGCCATCGCTTACCGCGGCCGTATCCGGCAGCCAGGTGGAAATCTGTGTCACCGACCAGGGACGCGTCTCGCCACCAGGCAACGGAACCGGCCTGGCGCTCAGGCTGGCCCGTGACCTAGTGGAAGCGATGGGCGGGATGTTCCGCTGCGTCCAGAATCCTGATGGGGTCCGCGGCATGACCATCACGCTGCCCGCCGCGAGGCGTCCCGAGCCGCGCCTGGCGGTTGCCGACACCAGGTCCAGCTCGGAGCTCACGCCCACGACCGCCAGCGAGGCATCGGCCTGCCCCAGCGGGACCTGACCGGCGCGGCAACAGCCAGCAGCCTGCCGATGGCCATGGCCTGCTGCTCGAAGATCTTCAGTGCCAGCGGATCGCCGGCTTACAGGTAGTCGAAGCGCGCCTGGAAGAAGCGCAAGAACTTCGGCTCGTAGGTCATCCTGAGCCCTTTGGCCTGTTCCCGGCGGTGGTACACGGCCTCTACGGCTTCTGCCACGACGTCCATGTGTGCCTGGGTGTATACCCTTCGCGGGATCGTGAGCCGGGTGAGCTCAAGCTGGGGATAGTGGTGGTCGCCGGTAACAGGGTCCCGCCCAGCAGAGACGATGCCCCGCTCCATCGCGCGAACGCCCGAGTCCAGGTACAGGTCGGCCGCCAGCGTTTGCGCTGGGAACACGTCCTGCGGCAGGTGCGGGTAGAACCGCCTGGCGTCGAGGAAGATGGCGTGCCCGCCGATAGGCCGCACGATCGGCACGCCAGCCGCCGCGACCAGGTCACCGAGGTAGCGGACCTGTCCGATCCTGGCCCGGACGTGGTCCTCCTGCACGGACTCGGTGATGCCGATCGCCATCGCCTGCATGTCCCGGCCAGCCAGGCCGCCGTAGGTGTGCAGCCCCTCGTACACCACCACGAGGTTGCGCGCCGCCTCGAATAGCTCGCGGTCGTTGAGAGCGAGCCACCCGCCGATGTTGACGAGTGAGTCCTTCTTGGCTGACATCCAGGCTCCGTCGGTATACGAGCAGAATTCCAGGAGGATCTGCGCGATCGTCATGCCCGAGTAACCCGGCTCGCGTTCCTGAATGAAGAACGCGTTCTCTACCATCCTGGTCGCGTCCAGGAACACGCGGATGCCGTGCCGGTCGCACAGCGAGCGCAGCGCCCGTGCACACTCCATGCTGACTGGCTGCCCGCCTGCCATATTGACCGTGCCGGCCAGGCTGACATAGGCGATGTTCTCCGCGCCCGCGCGGGCGATGAGCCGCTCCAGCTTGCCGAGATCGATGTTGCCCTTGAACGGGTGCTCATTCTGCGGGTCGTGTGCCTCGTCGATGATGACGTCCTCGAAAATCCCGCCGGCCAGTTCTTGGTGCGTCCGCGTGGTCGTGAAGTACATGTTGCCCGGAACGTACTGGCCCGGCCTGATGGCGACCTGGCTGATGAGATGCTCGGCACCGCGGCCCTGGTGGGTAGGCACGAGGTACCGGTAGCCGTAGGTGCCGCAGACGGCATCCTGCAACTCGTAGAAGTTCCGCGATCCGGCGTAGGACTCATCCCCGAGCATCAGGCCCGCCCACTGCCGGTCGCTCATAGCGCTCGTGCCCGAGTCGGTGAGCAGGTCGATATAGACGTCGTCCGAGCGCAGCAGGAACGTGTTATAACCGGCCTCGTTGAGCGCGAGTTCGCGCTCCTGGCGCGTGGTGACCTTCA